>NZ_JBHIOT010000079.1:0-1189 GCF_042195745.1 Bartonella sp. AP7XZML | reverse complement strand
AATGGCGAAGAGCAAGTTTGAACGAACAAAACCGCATGTTAATATTGGTACGATTGGTCACGTTGATCATGGGAAGACCTCGTTGACAGCAGCGATTACGAAATATTTTGGTGAATTTAAAGCTTATGACCAAATTGACGCTGCGCCAGAGGAACGCGCACGTGGAATTACTATTTCTACAGCACACGTTGAGTATGAAACGGAAAATCGTCACTATGCGCACGTCGATTGTCCAGGACACGCTGATTATGTGAAAAACATGATCACAGGGGCAGCACAGATGGATGGTGCTATTTTGGTTGTTTCAGCAGCTGATGGCCCAATGCCTCAGACACGTGAGCATATTTTGCTTGCACGTCAGGTTGGTGTTCCAGCAATTGTTGTTTTTCTTAATAAAGTTGATCAGGTTGATGATGCAGAACTTTTGGAGCTTGTAGAGCTTGAGGTTCGGGAACTTTTATCCAAATATGATTTCCCAGGCGATGATATACCAATTGTTAAGGGTTCTGCGTTGGCAGCTCTTGAGGATAAGGATAAAAGCATTGGTGAAGATGCTGTTCGTCTTTTAATGAGTGAAGTTGATAATTATATTCCAACCCCTGAACGTCCTGTTGATCAACCATTTTTGATGCCGATAGAGGATGTGTTTTCGATTTCGGGACGTGGAACCGTTGTTACGGGTCGTGTTGAGCGTGGTGTTATTAAAGTTGGAGAGGAAATCGAGATTATCGGTATTCGTCCAACGTCTAAGACGACGGTTACAGGCGTTGAAATGTTCCGCAAGCTTTTAGATCAAGGTCAAGCGGGTGATAATATAGGAGCTCTGCTACGTGGTGTTGACCGTGAAGGGATTGAGCGTGGTCAAGTATTGGCGAAGCCAGGATCCGTTACGCCTCATACACGTTTTAAAGCAGAAGCTTACATTTTGACAAAAGATGAAGGTGGACGTCATACACCATTTTTCACGAATTATCGTCCTCAGTTTTACTTCCGTACGACGGATGTTACAGGTATTGTTACGCTTCCAGAAGGAACGGAAATGGTTATGCCAGGTGACAATGTTGCGATGGATGTTTCGTTGATCGTTCCGATAGCGATGGAAGAGAAACTTCGTTTTGCTATTCGTGAAGGTGGTCGTACTGTTGGTGCCGGTATCGTCTCTAAGATCATTGAATAAATAATGCTTGTT
>NZ_JBHIOT010000078.1:0-1637 GCF_042195745.1 Bartonella sp. AP7XZML | reverse complement strand
TGGGCTCTTTGGTCTTACAGAAGCCGCTAAAATACTCGAGATGCAACCAAAACAATTCATTCAATTCTTACAGCAAAAAGGTTGGGTTTACAGACGAGCAGCAGGTGGAAATTTGCTACCTTATCAAGACAAAATCCAAAAGCAACTTATGGATTGTCCAACTATCACACTTCAAACCGCAAATGGAATAGAAAAGGTCATTCCTTGCGCAAAAATCACCACAAAAGGTATGGGGCTGCTGTCTCAAGAGCTTAAAAGACAAAGCATGCATTAAGAGGAGGTTATTATGATAAAAAAGAAATATGAACTGACTGATGAGACAATTAAAGTTGATGGAAAAACTCTCTACCGCATACGTGCATTAAAGAATTTCGGAGATATTAAAAAAGGTGATCTTGGTGGCTTTGTAGAGACTGAAAGAAATCTTAGCCATGATGACAATTGTTGGGTTGGTGATGAGGCGTGGGTTTATGANCATGGAAAAGAAATACAAACTGACTGATGAAACAATTGAGTTTGATGGCAAAACCCTTCACCGTATTCGTGCTTTAAGGGATTTTGATGATGTTAAAGCAGATGACCTAGGCGGTTTTATACAAAAAGAAGACAATCTAAGTCATGATGGCAATTGCTGGATTGGGGATTATGCAAAAGTCTATGGTTATGCCAAGGTTTTTGGTGATGCTAAGGTTTACGAAAATGCACAAGTTTACGGTTATGCACATGTTTACGGCAATTCTCGTATTTATGGCAAAGCAGAAGTTTTCGATGAACCATGCATTTACGGTCATGCAAAAATTTACGGTGAAGCATGTGTATGTTGGAACGATTGGATTGATGACGATAAAAGAATCTCAACTAGAGAAAAAAACAGATGAAAAAATACGAACTTACTGATGAAATAAAAGAATTTTATGATGCAAGAACCGATAAAAGTAAAAAACTTTATCGCATACGTGCATTAAGAGATTTTAGAAATATTAAAAAAGGTTACTTAGGCGGCTATATACAAAAAGAAGACAACCTATCGCATGAAGGCGATTGTTGGGTTTGGCATAAAGCTATGGTTTATGGTGACGCTAAGATTTTCGGCAATGCACAAGTATTTGAATGCGCAGAAATTACAGGAAGGGCGCGTGTTTATGAAAATGCAAAAGTTTGCGGTGGAGCATATGTTGAATATGATGCACAAGTTTACGGCAATGCACAAATTTATGGTGAGGCTCGAGTTTTGGGCCATGTTTATGGCTATGCCCGTGTCTATGGAAATGCTTCTATAAGTGATAAAGCACACATTTCCGGAAATATGAAAATTCTAGATGGAGTATATATTTTCGATAATGTAAATATTTCTGGTAATCTTGAAATTCGTGGACGCAATTCAATCATCTACGAAAGTGACTATTCAGCAAGCGATATAAGCTACATAAGCCGTTTCTAACACCGAAAAACCAACTTTTAAACACCAGCGTGATTCACGCCACGGGTGAATTGCGCTCAAATAGGAGGAAATCAAGATGAGTGAACTAAGTACCACACAAACGGAATTAGTGGAAAAAACAAACGATTGTGAAGTTAAACCTACAGCTATGGAACTTATTTTAGAAAGAGCTCTAGAAAATGATGTTGATCTGGAC
>NZ_JBHIOT010000077.1:0-3477 GCF_042195745.1 Bartonella sp. AP7XZML | reverse complement strand
GCGCGGAATTTTACACTGTTATAAAACCCTTGGAGTTCTAAAGACTCTTGCTTGATATCGGTTTTATCCAACTCAGCTAAAATCCTTTCCATGGCTTGTGAGATGCTATTGTTCTGGACAAATTCATTGCCCTCAAACAAGGCTTCAAACACGGGACGTGTCACAAGATGTTGTCCTAACATCTCAAGGGCTTCCTCTTGCGTAATACTGTCGTTTAAATTGCTCTTTAATTCCTTATGAAACGCATCAAAAGCACACCGCGCTTTGCCTTTCTCATCAGAAAGAATATCTTTAAGATGATTGATATGGTTTTGAGCAATCTCAGCAACATTGTTCGCCCATATGCCCCAATAATCAGAAAGGGTTGATCTTTTAATCAAAACCGTTTTAAGAGCGCGAGGGAATGCCGCTATAAAGTTGAAGCTTGTTTGTCCATTATGCATGGAAAGCGATTTACGGATTGGAGAGACATTGCTTGCGCTTGCATGCTCTGGTCTTGCTTGAAGCGGGATATCATCAACAACCGTGGTGACATTCTCTAAATCCATATTTTGAGAAACTGTTACAATTTCTAAAATAGAGCTTACATCTTGTCCTAAATTCATCTGATTAAGCGTTTTACTAAAATTCTCATCATGAGCAAGCAGGGCATCGAGAACTTGCCAAACAACACTGTATTTTGGATTGTTCTTTAAAGCTTTTTCGGGGTCAATCCCAGCAGGGACCCCAACGGGTAAAATGATATAACCTCTTTTTTTGCCTGGAGCACGACGCATCACACGTCCTACCGCCTGTATCACATCGACTTGGCTTTTACGCGGGTGTAAAAACATCACCGCATCCAAGGTAGGCACATCCACTCCCTCAGACAAACATCTTACATTGGTAAGTACACGGCAGTGATTTTCCCCCACATTTTCTTCCAACCAATCCAGTTTTCTTGACCGTTCTTTGGCGCCATCCTTCCCATCAATATGATCAACTTCACAGATCAGAGGAGGCGTATCAGGATAATTTTTATAAAGTCTGTTGAAAATCCGCTTAACACCTTTTCCTTGAAAGGTATCACGGATCTGTTTAGAGGTCTTGATATCTTTACAAAAAGCCAAGGCACGACGCATAGGAGCCGCATCATCTCCAAGATCATTTTTCAGATCCAGTTTGGTTAAAGCTTGATAACAGCCAACAATTTTTGTTTTATAATCTAAAGTAAGTTCATAATCTTTACTTGTGGTGGGCATCTCCATGGTTTTACTGATTTCCCCTTCATCAACACCTAAAACAATAATCTTATAAGGGGTTAACAGTTCATTCTTGACCGCATCGGTAAAACTGTAGGTATAAAGCGCTTTTCCATAAATGGCTTCATTATCCATAGAGGCTAAAACAGCATCAACCTCATCAGCACGCCTTTTGGCATGATTACTAAAGATACGAGGCGTTGCTGTCATGTACAGACGTTTTTTACCGCGAATAAGAGTGTTATCATGAACCTTGATAAAATCAGATTCATTGTCGTCAGTTCCTAATGAAGCCCCCGTTGTTCTATGCGCCTCATCACAAATAATCAGATCAAAGGTTGCTAAACCATGATCCTTTTGCGCATCAACAATGACTTGTATTGATTGATAGGTCGCAAAAATAACACTCATGGCATGGGGCGAAGAGTTTCCTACTTTCTCGACAAGCCTAGAGGCATCCGTGGTAGCAGGGAGTGCTAAATCCGATGCCGATATTTCCCCATCATCCTCTTGGTTTTTACGCCGCTTGCCGATTTGCTTATCGGAACACACGGCAAAGCAACGCAAGGGCACTTGTGCATCGGCTGTCCATTCACGAATGCTTTGTGACATCAAGGCAAGAGAGGGGACCAAAAACAACACATGCTTGCCTTGACCTGCTATGGTTTCTGCTATCTTCAAACTGGTGAAAGTCTTGCCCGTTCCACATGCCATAATGAGCTTGCCACGGTCTGCTTCTTTCAACCCTTCACAAACCGCTTTAAGCGCTTCTTTCTGATGATCTAAAAGCTTTTTCTTCGTTTGCTCATAAAGAACAATGTTGCCTGTCTTATCAAAAATACCCCAATCGATTTGACTATTTTCCATATCAAACAGATTAATTCGATAAACCGGAACTGCTTGCCCTTCAATCATGGTATTGGCATTGTCGCTTAAATCTCTTTCCGTGCTATCAATGAGAAGGCGGTATTTAAATCTCTTTTTACCAGAAATGGCGATAAAGCTTTCAATATCGTCTTGGGTAATCTGATGATTGGTCTCATAAAATTGACAGCGAATAGCAACATAATCGTCTTGATCACGAATTTTCGCTACCAAATCAATATCGGTGTCTGTATCGCTTCCTTTCCAGCCCTTTTCGTCAGCGACCTCTCTATAAGTTTGAACCTTTTCGTATTCTTGGCATTGAAGCGGGTCTTGCGTCAAATAGGCAATGACAAACTTTTCAAAAGCGGCTTGCTTATCTTGCTCTGATATCGCTTGATCACGATAGGCTTGTAAGAGAGAGCGTAAAGAAACGTGTTTATTATCAGAATAAAGAGGGTGAGACATAAAGACTAAACTCCATGACAATATATTCTACTGATTGATTCTCTTCAAAAGAATCAAAATGAAGCCAATTAAATCCATTTAGGATAAATAGCGAGTGTCAGCTGAGGTGAAATTCTTGCAAAACCAGAAATATTTTTTCAAAAAGGGTTTTTAAAGGTTATTTATCCACAGCCTATGACATGGAGTAGATCAGCAAAATAGTAAAATTTGCTGTTTATTTTATGGAAAAAAGACAAATGTACTATGTGCTTTAAAATATCAGAATGAGTATTTTGATGCATTTTATAGATAGGTTTTGAAGGTTTCTCACACCCTCAAAATACCTTCAAAAATATACAGCGGGTTATATTTATAGGTTGTGTTTTAATATAGATTGTATCTCTAAAATGCTAATATATTGAAATATAATGACTTTTATTTTTCTATTTTAAAAAAATATATAAAGGGGGGTAAAAAGAACCCTCAAAATCCTCAAAACTCATAGATTAGGCGTCCTTTGAAGGTTCACTCTATGAATGCAAGGGGATATGGTTGAGCAAATTTATCCTTTATATTTATGGGGATATTAATATATTAACCATTGACGGGCTAAACAGTTTTGTTTAGAGGTTTCTTTATATAAATGTGGGGGAGAGATCTTCAGCAGTTAAAATAAAGCAGTTTTTGGGTGTCACTTTTCTTTGGTTACAGAGGCATGTGCTTTTGTTAAAAGTGTTATAGGGCAGTGGCTGTTTTGAGTGGGTTTATTAGCTGTTCCATGAAGTTCTTTTAAAGAGTGCTTCATGAATAGTGCAAAGCGGGGAAATCTGTATTGTTTTCTGTATTTTTACGCCAAAGTTCTCTTTTGAGAATTTTTCGTGCCATTGTTGTTTTCTTTGGCTTGTTTACAGGTGTAAATGTTTAT
>NZ_JBHIOT010000076.1:0-5583 GCF_042195745.1 Bartonella sp. AP7XZML | reverse complement strand
TGAAGCCTTGTTTGAAGGCAATGAATTTGTACAGAACAATGCCATTTCACAAGCAATGGACAAGATCTTAACGGAACTGGAAAAAGCTTAGGATCACGGGGTGTTTCTATTCTTGACCCTTTTACGGGAACGGGTACTTTTATCACAAGGCTTTTACAATCTAATCTCATCAAACCAGAGGATATGGAATATAAATATCGTTATGATATCCATGCCAATGAGATTGTTTTGCTTGCCTATTACATAGCAGCGATTAACATTGAATTGACCTATCATGGTCTTATGAAAGGTGAGTATATTCCTTTCAAGCATATTGGTTTGACCGATACGTTTCGGATGATTGAAAAACAAGATTTAATGAAAGGTATACTTAAAGAAAACAGTGAATATTTAGAACATCAAAAGAAACTGGATATCAAAGTTATCTTTGGTAATCCTCCTTATTCGGTAGGACAAAAGAGTGCTAATGATAATAATCCGAATACATCTTACCCCATATTAGATGAATGTATCCGTGAAAAATATATATTGAAATCAACAAAAATTATAAATCGGAACAAACTTTATGATAGTTATATTCGTGCCATTCGTTGGGCTAGTGACCGTATTGATAATGCTGGGGTAATCGGCTTTGTCACAAATGCAAGCTTTATCAATGGAAGTTCTATGGATGGTTTACGCAAGTGCCTCGTTGAGGAATTTTCAAGCCTTTATGTTTTCCATTTACGGGGTAATCAACGAACCTCTGGAGAAATTTCTCGAAAAGAAGGTGGTAAGATTTTTGGTGAAGGGTCACGTGCTCCCATTGCTATCTCTATTCTCGTAAAAAATCCAAATGCACACCAGCATGGGAAAATATATTTCCGTGATATTGGAGATTATCTCAATAGAGAAGAAAAGCTTAAGACAATTAAAAAATTTAGGAGTATTGATGGCATTACACGGAGCAAAAAAGGTTGGCAAATAATTACACCAGATAAACATGGTGATTGGATAAAGCAAAGAGTTGCTGATTTTGATCAATTCATACCTATGGGGAATAGGAATACCCCAATAGATGCTAAGTTATTTGAGGAAGTATCGCTTGGTATAAAATCAACTCGTGATTCTTGGGTTTGTAATTTTTCGAATAACGCACTAAGTACCTCTATTCAAAAAACGATTGAATTTTTTAATGAACAAAAACGTCTTGTTAGTGAAAACCCATCTATATCTGTAAAAAATATTATTGATTATGATGCTACCAAAATTAGTTGGACGGATACTCTTATTTCTCGTTTAAAACGGGGAGATGATGCAATCTTTGAACCCCACCTAACAGTTCCTGCTCTCTATAGTCCGTTTGTAACAATGTGGCATTATACATCATCATTTCTTAATGACATGTTAGGACAAACACATCAGTTTTTTAATCCAGATATGCCTGATAATCTTGGAATTTGTGTTTCGGGCATAGGAAATCGATCAGATTTTTCATGTCTCATGACAAATAAACCAATTAACTATGCTACATTAGAAACAGCAAGATGCTATCCGCTTCTATTATGTTCTAATTATAAAAAAACTCACGACCATAGCTTATTTACTACAGATGCACAAAAGAAAGTTCGTGATGCCATTACTGATGAGGGGCTAGCGCATTTTAAATCGGCTTATCCTAATGAGACTATAACAAAAGAAGACATCTTTTATTACGTTTACGGTCTTTTGCATTCGGAAGATTATCGTGCCCGTTATGCGGATAATTTATGTAAAGAATTGCCTCGCATTCCTTGTGTAAAAAATGCTGATGATTTTTGGAAGTTTGTGACAGCAGGACGTGAACTCGGTCATTTGCACGTGAATTATGAAGATGTAGAACTTTATCCAGTGACCTTTAAAAAGGGCAATCCAAAACAGACAGAGATCTCTAATCTAGAAAAGTTTTATTATGTAACTGAAATGAAATTCGCAAAAATTAAGAATAGTAAGGAAAAGGATAAATCGACTGTTTTTTATAATAGCAATATCACCATAACAGATATCCCTCTTGAAGCTTATGAGTATATTGTCAATGGCAAGCCTGCTCTTGAATGGGTTATGGGGCGTCAATGTGTAAAGACTGATAAAAAGAGTGGTATTGTTAATGATGCCAATCGCTATGCTGTTGAAACCGTTGGCAATCCTGCCTACCCTCTAGAGTTGTTTCAAAGGGTTATTACCGTAAGTTTAGAAACAATGAAAATCGTTAAGAACTTACCAAAATTAGAAATAAGAGAACCTGAATAACTTATAAAGCATGTTCACATGATAGGCATGCTAAATTCACAAGGGGTATAGAGCTTATAACCATAATCTATACCTCTCTTGTTAAGTTGATTACATACAATCTTTAAAAGGAGTGTTTATATGCGTTATTCTAAAAAGAAATCATTTGCACTTTTAAATACTCTCATTTGGATTGCTTTAAGACTTTTAAGAAACCCACTCTTAAATAGAATTAGATTTTTTTACATTGCCTTTAAAAGATTATACCGTAATCTAAAATGATAGCTTTATTGTTTTCAAAAGCTTTATTTAAGAGAGTTATATATATATATATTCATTTTGCTTATAGGTTTTGAAGGTTTCTCAAACCCTCAAAATACCTTCAAAAATATACCATGAGTTGTATTTATAGGTTTCATCTTAATATAGATTGTATCTCTAAAATTCTAATATATTGAAATATAATAACTTTTATTTTTTTGTTGAAAAAAATATATAAAGGGGAGTAAAAGGAACCCTCAAAATACTCAAAATCTTCAAAACTAACAACCATAAGGATCTTGATAGCATTTCTTATGAGTTACAAACTATCTTTTGAAAGGCTTTAAAGGATCATATGCTTTTCATAAAGCACATTTTAATCACTCACTAAAATAATCTATTTTCTCAGTTCAATTTACTGACACATAACTGACAAATATATATTGTGAGTTGAATTTATGGGTTACTATTTAATAAAGGTTGTATCATTGAAATGCTAACCTATTGAAATATATTGATTTTAATTTTCTCTCATTTAAAAAAAATAATATAGGCTCTAAAAAGAACTGACAACACTGACACGGTCTATTAAAAGGGATTTTGCTAATCTCTATAATGATCATTCTCTCTTTAGATATTTTCATAACAAGCAATAAATCGCAATTATCCTATTTATCAACTAGTTGTATAACATCATCTAAGGTATAGGTTTTCATAGATGATCCTCAAAACTTGCGTAACGCTCCATATTTCCCCTATCAATTGCCCCTCTTCCATAGTTTTTTCCAAAAACTCTTGTAAAAAGGGATAGGTTGCGGAGTGGGAGTGTGCTCAATCTTTTCAATCGGTTGATCACCTTCAGGTATCTCTTCTCCCACGTGTACTTTAATTCTTTTGCAAAGGAATTCATAAAAATTACTGGCGTAATATTCGCAATTATCCAATGGAAACATAACATAGATTGGACATTCTCCATCCCTAAACTGCGTATAATCAAAATAAAAGGTTTCACCAAAAGCAGCATCACAAACGATAAGCTGTTTTGGTGTTGCGAAACCACGTTTTCTATCATTTAAGTTTTGAAAAACAATATCATCAAAAGGAACACCTATAGGATGCTCATAAAGACTATAGATTTCATAACCACCAATGTCCCCGCCTTTATAATGTTTTAAAAAAACTTTATAGGAAGATGTGAATTGTAAACCGAGAGCTTTCTCCGCCTTTTCAATCACGAGATCACCAACCGCATTTTCTTCAGAACAAAAATTGACAATATCACCTTCATATTTATCAACTAATTGTATAACATCATCTAAGGTATAGGTTTTCATCAATTATTCTCCATCAATTATTCTATAAATCTCTGTTTTTTCTCTTTTCATCAACCGTAGAGCATTATTGCCGATGCTCCTGTCCCCATCTGTCAAAATTTAGACCTATAATGCCCCATTTCATATTGATTATTCCTCCTAAATTACTGTTTTCCTGTTCTCCATGCCCATTGCCGTATTCTTTCCAATATTCCTCTCTCTGCTTCTCAAACTTTTTTCTCTCTATAAGCGATTGATGTGTTTTTGGATTAGCATGAATAACAGAAGTATATTTTTTATGAAATTCATGGCTAATTTCCGCTAGGGGTCCATCGGGGGTTTGCTTTAGGTGATGCAACTCAACAGGCTTGCCATCAAACCCCATAGGTGCTCTTCCTGTTTTTGTCCTTTCAATATTGGTACCCCACACCTTTTTCTTCTTTACTGTCCAATTAACAATTTGGTTAGGATCAAACAGGTCGTCTCTCCGATAAACTGTGTAGGTCTGTCCAAATTTGCTATCGGTAAATTTAGTGGGCTTCTCTTTTAACCAAAGCTTTTTTTCTTTAGCAGCAAGTTTGGTCAGTTCTTTCCTAGCAGCTAGTTTGTCAGGATCTCCCTGAGCTGCAAGTTCTGCAAGATTTTTCTTGGAAGCGAATTGGACAAAATCTTTCCCAGCATTGAACTTGATCACAGCCTTTTCGCCAAGCTTTATGGCTCCCTTGGCTGCTCCAGCGCCTCCAACAAAGTTTTCTAACACTCCGGCTGATAATCTTCCAGTTTCAAAACCAGCATTAAAAGCTCCGTTAACTTCCGCTTTTTCAAGATTCTCTTTTACGTAATCTATATCCCCTATAAAGGAATCCTCAACACCTCCCCAGAATTGACCAGCACCTTCCCAGACATCATCAATCACATGTCCACTCACGACCCAAGACGCTCCTGTTCCAATGTCTTTAAAACTCTTTTCAACGCCCCCCCGTGGATTGCTAGCAAATATTATCATTTGTAACATCATGTTCTTCACAGCGCCATCAGCTAACTCGTATAGCTTGATTGGTATATCGGCAATGAGACCAGCCATAAGTCCTGTCGAAAAAGTTCTATCTTGTTGTTCATCAATCTCGAACCATTTTTCGTTAACATCTCTTCGACACTGATCATCAGGGCATTCTTCTAACTCTTTCTTCATCTGAGCGCGTTGTGCACTACCCAAAAAGTTATTTGCAGCGGCATTACCAGCGGCATCGGCGCCGGCATCAACATCGCCACCGGCAATGGCAGCGGCAACACCCCCCGCAGCCCGTGCAACATCAATGGTGTGGTCTCTAAAGTCAGCAAACTGCGCATCAATCTTTGCGTTTATACGCGCTTCCTCTTCCGCAGTTGGGGTGCGACCGTTTAGGTCCCCCATTTCCTCTTTCACAATGCCTTGCACCCACAATTGAAACTGGAGCATAGCNTGGGCAACAATCTGCGTGACCGTGTCTATTTTGCCTTCTGCCTTGGCGGTACCGATTTCTTCCGCCAACGATTTGCCAACCGTATCAGACAGGGCGATGCGCAGATTGTTAAAAAAGTTCTTGTCAAGAGAACCACCCTCAAGAGCCGTTTGAACGCCTGTGCCAATGGCGGCTTTAATCAGGTTCTTTTCCGCTTCACTGGCGATACGATCGACAAAAGGAGCGGTTTTTGGCAAAGATTGTCCAACACCTGCCATTTCCGTTATTTGGCTGGTTAAGCCCGCCGTTAACATCGATGA
>NZ_JBHIOT010000075.1:0-8211 GCF_042195745.1 Bartonella sp. AP7XZML | reverse complement strand
AGGTTTTTTTATCGGGGAGAAAATATCACGCGTTATGCTTTCGTCTAGGGAGGGCGCCGCTTGGGGGCTTAACCGATATGGAAAAGGAGAGGATGAGAAACTTGTGGGGAGGGGGATGTTGAGGGGGGCGTTTCCAACAGCTTTTGTGATTTCAGCAGCACAATATTTAAGGATGCTGTCATTCTTAGTGGGGAATGCATCTTAAAAGATATGAATGTTTCAAAGAGAATATGTTGCAAAAAAACACCTTAAAGATGAAGGGGAGAAATACTATGCCAATCATTATCGATTGTATTCAAGGAACAGAGGAATGGCAGCAAGCGCGTAATGGTTTGATTACGGCTTCGTTGTTTGAGATGGTTATGGCACGAACAAAACAAGGGCAAAAAACGTCACGCTATCAGAGTGTGATGATGAAATTGGCGGGAGAAAGAATTACCGGAAAAACCGTTGATGAAGGGACAACACTTTCTCAGCGACGTGGGACTGAATTAGAACCAAGCGCGCGACAGCTTTATGGGAAACTGACACATACAGAACCTGAATGTATTGGCTTTGTTTTGGCTGATGATCGCGGACAAGGATTTTCTCCCGATGCTTTTGTTGGAAAAAATGGATTGTTGGAAATTAAAACAAAAAAACCTGAAATTTTAATTCCTCATTTCATGCAAAAGGGCTTTCCAGCAGAACATAAAGCACAATGTCAAGGAGGGTTATGGATTTCTCAACGCGAATGGGTGGATTTAATGCTCTATTGGCCGGATATGCCTCCTTTGATTAAACGGGCTTATCGTGATGAAGCGTATATTTGCAAGCTTGAAAATGAAATTAGCCGTTTTAATGAGGCTTTGGAGAAGATGGTACAGCAAATTAAATCTGTTGGGACAGGTTTTCATATAAGAACAGAAATTGCTTTGAAGGAGGGAGAAAGCGGGGAGTTTGGAGCGCATGCAAGACGTATGCTGGAGGGCAAAACAAGAATGAGACGGGGTGGGAAGGGATCTTGTGTAGCGTTGAGGAGAGGCAAAGTTCTATAAAAAGGAAAGAGCAGAGGGGGAAAAGAGCTGGTTTTTGTGTTGGAGGAGGGTGCCAAACAGGGGGGCGCAGGGAAGCAGGGAGCATAGCGAACTTAGGGGACAGGAATGTGAAAGGCATGGTGGGAAAATGTGGGAAGAAAGGGTGCTTGGAGCGCATGCAAGGCGGCGCGGTATGCTGGAGGGGAAAACGAGAATGGGGAGTAAGGCTAAGTGTTCAGAGGTATGGAGGCTGTGATTTTGGGTGCTTTTGTGGTGAGTGTTGGGGGGGGGAGCCGCAATGAAAGGGCTGAGTAGCTTTTTCATTGTGGTGACAATGGTGTACGTTATGCTTTCGTTCTTGGGGGGAGAGAGCTTTGCGGGGGCTTGGGGGATTTTCTTAGCCGATATGGAAAAGGGGGAGATACGCGGCTTTAGGAAGAGAAATGTTGGAGCGGGATGAGGAGGAAATGGTGGGGATGAAGGGGGCAGGTCGTTATCCTGTGACTTGGAGTGACACGAAAGCATGCTAGAGAACAAAAATGAGGTTTAGGGGGAAGGGAAGCAGCAGTACAGATAGGTTCCAACCTATAAAAAGGCACGTTCAAGGAGGAAAAGAGCCGGTTTTTATGTTTTTGCGGCACGCAAGTAGGGAGCTTGGAATGATACGTAAAGCATGCTGGAAAATGGAAGGAGGTGTTTGGCGGGGGAGGTCGTTAAAGCTTGTTTAGACGTATTGGGACAACGGGGAGCTTCTGGCCGCTTTTGTGTTGTGCCGTGTTTGGGGGCGCGATGAAAGTCCCCCCATGATGGCGAAGTTGCCGGACAAGTGCTTTTTCATTGGAGAGGAAATGGTTCTTGTGGTGCTTTTGTTTTTTGGGAAAGAGTCGTTTGAGGGGCATTTTTTAGCCGATATGGGAAAAGGGATGTAGGGGCATGAGAAAAAGTCTGTGTGGAGTCAAGTGGGCTTGTTGGGGGAAAGATTGGGGGGCAGGTTGTGGAAGAAATAGAGGGGTGGAGGGGGGAGAATAAGAAAAGAACGGATAGAGACATTATAATCTTTATGTTTTTCTACACTACCTTGTTATAGAAAATCAAAAATGACCACACCTTGTGAATTCACTGTGGGTCGCTCTTAATACTCTTCAAAAGCACTGATCAATAGATACTTCTCCATATAAATTTGATAAATGATATTAGTATGAGCCCGAAGATAAATGCACCAATCTTTACCAAATATCCTTTTATGCTTATGAGAATTAATAACCCTATACTTATTTATTCCTAGTGGTATATTCCACGTAAAAAACGAAATTATATAACACATTACAGGTATTATTCCACAAATAATGAAAATTACATACGCGATACTATCAATTACACGCTTGGTATTATCTTGTCGTCTGTTCTCTTGGTTTCTACTAATTTCAGAAGCCTTGTGATTATCTTTAAAAGTTTTATGATAGAACTGATTGTAAGCAGCTCTCTTTTGAGGATCTTTAAGAACTTCATAGGCTTCACAAATTTTTCTGAATTTTTGTTCTGCTTCGGTACTAGAATTATGATCAGGGTGGTATTGCAGAGCTAATTTACGAAAAGCAGATTTTATCTGTTTATCGTTGCATGCGTAGCTTACACCAAGAATTCCATAATAATCGTCTTCATTGACTATCATTAAATACAGCCACTTTGTGTATTGCTCTTATTTTACAAGATCATTTAATTGATCTCTTTTGAATGTATCAACATGTGTTATTTTTATGTTAGAAATATGGTTAAAATCGTATTGAATGGCATGGCTGTACTTGGGGCTATTGTCTCTAAATGAGAGGAGATACAGTTCAAAACGCTTAAAAATGCAGGGTGTTTTTAATATTTTAGAAATATTTTTTACAAAAATAGATTAAAAGAGAGACGATAAATCAGATGTAAAAGGGACGGCAATAATAGCCAAGGTTGTCATTATTGTAAATAAACAGGCAGGAACCTTAAATCTAAAACGCCAAAGTAAATTTATGGGAACAGACATTATCGTTGTTATTACGAATGCTACGATAAACCATTGCAGGAATAAGTTCATTATATTAATTTCATTATTAAAACGATTTTGATTAAGACGATTTTGTTTTAGTTCTTCCTCTGAAACACAATCGATAATAGAAACGCCATAATAAACAGGAAATTTTCCACCTGGACAAGCGCTAACAGAAAATTGTTCAAGCTCTAACCATTCTCTTTCGCGTTCTTTTTCTAATAGCTTCTTTTTTATTTTCTGTCTTATATATTCTTTTGAAATACAATTGATCGGAGAAGTACTTCCAACAAAAAGACCATCTGTTGTACATCCACTCGTTGTATGATGCGTAAATAAAACAGCGCTTATTACGATAGCGAAGAAAATAAAGTGTTTAAACATAAGGTATTTATTGTCGTTTGTTTCTGATGAGCTTTTATAAGTCATTTCTGTTAAATAAATCAATATGTGTTATTTTTGTGTTGAAAATATACGTAAAAACGTATTTAATAAAAATGGTTATAATGATCATAATGTGTCTAAATAAAGGTGTGGTACTGGTTAAAACCCCGCATATGTGGGGTTTTAGCTTATTGGAGGAGGTATGACAGCAGAAAATATAAGGGGATCTGTAGCCAAAATGGTTGTCCTAGGGTGGGGAGAGTAGGGAATATCCAAAATACTCCAAATGAAATATACTTGTTCTTGTACATTCACGCACTTGTTTTAATAAAGATATCTCGCTCTAAGCTCATTTCACATCCATTTCATGCCGGCGTTCGTAAATTTCATACTGGCGCCTGTGAATAATATCGTGAGGGGTATAACGGTCAAGCCCCGTAAATTATAAAGTCCGTAGGTTATAAAACCCTGTAGATTATAAACATTGCGCACCCTATCTTACTTTATGAAAAAGTAAGTTAGTACTATTTGGGGCCCGTTGCCAAAATTGCGGCATGGGCTGTAGCTCTTGAGACGATTCATAATCTCGTTTACTGGGAGGCTTCTTACGAAGAGATATGCTTTTCTTGGAAAGTTTCTCGCCATACGGATCTTTCTGTTTGTGAACTGTAAGCAAAGAGGAGTGATTGATTTCAATAGAATAGAGGGGGAGAGAATTTTTTGCTCTTCGGATTCTTATGCAAGAGGAATAACGCTATCTGTATCAATCAAAGTATTCGTATAAAAAAGATGCGTGTTGAAAGAGGGATGGCTTAGAACACGTGGAAAACCATAGTGTATAAAATTGGTAATGAGGGATCTTCTTTGAAAAGGCAGGCTCTCAATTTTCTGCCATATGGGGTGCCTAGTATATGGGGATGTCTGTCATATGAGATGTTTGCTATATGGGATGTTTGCCATATGGGAGCGTGGGGTGGTTTAGTGAAAGCTTTATTGAGGGGGACTTTATCACTGTTTGGTTTTTGCTTTTGGTAAGGGGTGGGGAGAATGGGGAAGGAATTGAGAGGAGGTTCTGGAAATGGCTCTGTTAGATTTGTTGTAAATGACGAATAGGATCGATGAAGCTTATTCTAATTTTTACAGGGAATACTTGTGTTGCTTGAGGTGGGTAGAGAGGCTAGAAAGATAAGATTATTCGTTTTGGGGCGGATAAAGGTATCAATGGGATATGTTCAAACAATGAGTTTATAATAATTCATTATTGAGATTTAATTTGAATTTCAATGAGAGCCCGAAATAGTGTGAGATGTTCTTATTTCAACCCTTCTTATTCAGACGCTCTTATATTGAATCAAGTAAAATCGTTTGTTTGCATATTACAAACAGGGTGAGCTTGTGGGGGAAAATATTCAAGAAATAAAATATTGAAAAAATAAAAATGCTTATATCGCACTCAAGTGCTAAGAGCTGTTGCAACAGTGAGGCTTGGCAAAGAGAAGGATAGGGCAAATCTTACAGAAAGGAAAGAGGGGGGAGGCAAGGAAAGAAGGGAGGCAAGGGGTGGGGGGATATTCTTTGGGGGGCGGTCAATTTCAAAAGCCGTTCGTAAGGCATTTTAGAGATTAAGCGTGGCATTGAGGCTCTTGATTTTGAAGCCATTGATTTTGAAGCTACTGATTTTGAGGCTATTGAAGCGCATGGTTTAAAGGATGGAGGATTTGATGAATCCGATGGAGGTTGGGGGAAAAGATTTAGGCTTATAGGGAAGACTTATAAGGGCAAGAAGAGAGAGGCAAAAGAAGAATAAAATGGTGCTGCGAGAGAGGATTGAACTCTCGACCTCTCCCTTACCAAGGGAGTGCTCTACCACTGAGCTACCGCAGCCCTTTTCAATCTTTGCGCTGTCTTGTGCCATATTGTCAGAAAATAGGCAAGAGAACATTTGTATATTCTTGCAAGAAAACGTATCTTATGTCATGACATATGTTTCTTATATGCTTAAATATTTAAGGTTATGAGTTGCTTGGATAGAAGCTCAACACTGTTTAAAAGGTTGCGCAATGACACAAATGCATCAAAAACAAAAACAAAATGAAATTAATCATCAAGATGAAAAAGCAAAACGACGTCAAGAAAGATTGGCACAACAATTGCGTCAAAACCTGAAACGTCGAAAAGAGCAAAGCCGAAAAAGAGCACAACCAGAGCTCTAAAATGCAAAAAGCTCTAAAATGCAAAAAAATGTTTTTTAGTAAATTTTTGCAACCAAACTTCTCAATAATTTGTTCTCATAGTTAGAATGCGTTCTAAAACGATTAATAAAGCATAACTTCCCGAAGGGGGACAATCCTTTGGAAGGGCAGGCACAAAGGAAAAGAGGGAAAACACGATGGATTCTATTCAAATTGTTGGGGGAGAAAAACTTCAAGGAACAATTCCTATTTCTGGGGCAAAAAATGCTGCATTGCCTCTTATGATTGCGGCGCTGCTTACAGAAGAAACGCTCACTTTAGAAAATATTCCGCATCTGGCCGATGTTGAATTGCTTATTCGTATTCTCAATAATCATGGTGTTGGATATGCCGTTGATGGACAAGAGTTTAACGATGAATGTGTGAATTCAAGAACAATTCATTTTACGGCGCAAAAAATAGCCACAACACGGGCACCATACGAACTGGTGAAAAAAATGCGTGCAAGCTTTTGGGTTATCGGACCTCTGCTTGCACGATGCGCAGAGGCTTATGTTTCGCTTCCTGGAGGATGCGCTATTGGAACAAGACCTGTCGATTTTATCCTTGAGGGACTTAAAACTTTAGGCGCACAGATTACTATCGAAAATGGATATGTTCATGCAAAAGCGCTAAAGGGGTTAAAAGGTGCTCACTATCGTTTCCCTAAAGTCACTGTTGGTGGAACCCATGTGCTGCTGATGGCGGCGACAATGGCAAAGGGAACAACCACTCTTGAGAATGCGGCTTGTGAGCCAGAAGTGACAAACCTTATTCGAACCCTGAATGCTATGGGGGCTCAAATAACCGGTGAAGGAACAACAACGCTTACAATTGAAGGGGTTAAAAAACTCAACGGTGCTAGAGTACGCGTTATTGCTGATCGAATCGAAGCGGGAACATATGCAATGGCTGTTGCTATGACGGGAGGAGATGTCTTTCTTAAAAATGCAAATCCTAATCATCTCACAAAAGTGCTTAAGGTGCTCCAAAAAACAGGACTCGAGATTCAAATAGAACCTCAAGGAATTCATATTAAGCGAAATCCAAAGAACACCAAAATTATGCCCGTTGATATTAAAACAGGACCTTATCCTGCTTTTCCAACCGATCTCCAAGCGCAATTCATGGCGCTCATGACACGGGCTGAAGGAATCGCGCATATTACAGAGACGGTTTTCGAAAATCGTTTTATGCATGTTCAAGAACTCAATCGCTTAGGGGCAAAGATAAAGCTTGATGGGCAGACGGCAACTGTCTATGGAACAGAGAATTTGCAAGGGGCTCCTGTCATGGCGACGGATTTGCGTGCTTCTGTTTCTCTTGTGATTGCAGCATTGGCGGCAAAGGGGGAAACAATCGTCAATCGTGTTTATCATCTTGATCGTGGATTTGAGAGATTAGAAGAAAAATTGGCTCGTTGTGGTGCAAAAATCCAACGCATCACAGTGTAAATCTTTCAAAGATATGCTGAATGCTTTGCGCTGTGGTTGAGGGGGGCGATTGCTTGGGGGCGTTTTAACACAATGTTTGCTTGTTGGGAGGGGCTGGGCTTGGGGCGCTGGGCTTGGCTGGTGCATTTTTAATGGTTTACTCTCTTTCTTGTGGAATTTTGGAGCCGTATATTCTTGATGATTTTCTCAATAGTTCTTTCAAATCTCCATCTTTCAAGGGTATGGCTTTTGTGGCTGCTGTTTTCTTTTCGGAATGGTTTTTCTTTCGTGTAAAGTTTTGCTTCTCTCACTCTTGAGGAGGCTCGTGATTATTGTCTAAGTTTCGTTCATGGCGCTCATGACGCGGGGTTGAGGGAAGCGCGTGAAATTACAGAGACGGTTTTCGAAAATCGTTTTATGCATGTTCAAGAACTCAATCGCTTGAGGGCGCAAATAAAGCTTGATGGGCGAGAGGGCAACCGTCTCGTGGAACAGAGAATTTGCAAGGGGGACCTCTTCATGGCGACGGATTTGCGTGCTTGTTGTTTCTCTTGTGATTGCAGCCCTCTTACTCTTGTTACATTGGCAGCAAAGGGAGAAACAATCGTCAATCGTGTTTATCATCTTGATCGTGGATTTGAGAGATTAGAAGAAAAATTGGCTCGTTGTGGCGCAAAAATCCAACGCATCACAGTGTAAATCTGTAAGATGTCTCTCAAAAATGGCTTTGGGAGGGGGTGATATGTTGTTAGGTGTGCTTTTGGGAGGTGTGATCTCAAAAATAAAGGGTTATTAGTCCTCTCAATAAACGTGGGTTTTATTTCATGGTTTTGGAGTTTTTACGAGCGGGCATAAAAGTTTGAGAGGCGGGGGTGGAGCTCATAAAATAAAGACTGTTTTTAAATTTTATTGCTAATTTCCTGAAATTACTTTATACCTTAAAGGGTAACTTTGGTCGTCTACGCAACGACCAAGAGGGATTCAAAAACCCCTAAAATCCGAGCGTAAAAATGAACCTACTCTTGTGGGTGTCCCGGGATTCCGGGAGTTTTTGCTATGTCCAGGTGCGCTCTAGCACTAAAAGCAAAAAAGCTGACTCGGATTCAGTGTTTTTGACT
>NZ_JBHIOT010000074.1:0-1510 GCF_042195745.1 Bartonella sp. AP7XZML | reverse complement strand
GATCAACAAAACCATATTCATTCGTGTCACGGATTTTTGCAGTACCATCAATGATTGTCTTCGCATTGAGGGTGATGATATTCCCCAAGATAACCCCTGACGAATTGGCTAAAAGATCGCCACTGCTGAGATCGACAGCACCGCTGCCAAGCAAAAAACCACCATCATTAAACAAAGTTTGCGTGGTCGAAACATGCAATGCACCATTACTTGATATGGTGCCGCTATTGGTAAGACGGTCCGTCTCTATAGTGACGCCATTGCCTTTCAAACGTGCACTGGCAAGGTTTCCTTGCTGCGTTTTTGCCCCATAAACATCTTGTGCTAAAGAAGTGTTTGGTGCCAAATAAACGTGGGGTACCAAGACCTCTTGTCCGTCGACAAGGTGGGTCTCAAGCCAGATCATATCCTTTTTGATCCCAGCAATCTGCTGAGGCGTTAAGGGCTTGCCTAGCACTAACCCCAAGGGATCTTGCTGCTCCACAGCATTGTCATAGAGCCTTTGCATTTGAGCATTGGGATCTTCAACATCAAGAAGAGTGCGATTACCTGTCAGTTCAAAGATTTGCTCACCCACCAGACGATATTCAAAATAAGCATCCCCCAACTTTTTAAACACGTGCTCAGGCTTATAATTGCCAATCTTTTTTAAGTAATAGTCCGATCCCAAAAATTTACTTGGGTTGATAAAGTCCTGTCGCGTCTCAACTAAAAACGGCACATCCGGTGATTGGGTCTGGTCCAATTCTGTCTTAACAGAGCTAAGCCCGTCTTGCGTTGGCACCTGTATGGATTCTGGTGCGGGTATTTTTGTGCTTGGTGCAAAAAGCCCTTTGTGCCCTTTCAAACCATTGATAATCCCATCTAATCGATCATCACTAATCAGTGGTTTGGAACCATCAAAATCGGTGTTTTTAACACCAGCCAACCCCTTATCGCCAGAGCTTAAGCCAACTTGCTCAACCCCCTCACGCACCGCATGATTGTCAATATAGCCTGTCAACTTGGCATCAAGCGTGCCACCAGCTTCAATCGTGCCGTAAACAGCATCATAAGTGCGTTTGAGTGTTTGGGTAAAAGTAGGACCATCCCATTCTTCTGCACCGTTTATACATGCTGGATTTGTGATACTACATTGCTTATGTCTGTAGCGCGTTTCCGTTACAATCTTAGTTGTTTCGATTAAATCGCGCCCCTCATTGAGCAGCGTATCGCCATGCATCTCAATATTGCCATTGGCAGCAATCAAGCTATAGCTATTGCGGATATCACCGGCATTAATTGTCAGATGACGTCCTACTAAAATCTGTGCAGCATTATTGGTAAAATGAGGCTGCTGACGAATGATCGTGGTGTCGATATTTTCCTTGATACGTAAATGATCAATATTTTCGACATCTTTCCATTCTCCTCGCACGTAACTGTGACCAACCACTTTATCGCTAACTTCAACCCCACCTTCACGCATGTTGGTAAGCGCTGAGACATCGAAGGTCATATCGCCGGACAC
>NZ_JBHIOT010000073.1:0-1127 GCF_042195745.1 Bartonella sp. AP7XZML | reverse complement strand
TCATGACGCTTGCAAGCATTGGCAATATTAAAAGCAATATTGGTCGCTAGAGAGGTTTTCCCCATAGCAGGGCGCCCCGCAAGGATAATCAAATCAGATGCTTGTAACCCTCCCACTTTTTCATCAAGGGTTTTGATATGGGTAGCTATCCCTGAGAGCTGTGAGGAACGCTTTTTTGCAGCGCTTGCCATGTTAAGTGCTTTTGCAATGGCTGTATCAAAGTTTTCAAACCCACCCCCATATTTTCCTTTTTCTGCCAATTCAAATAACTGATTTTCAATCGTTTCAATTTGTTGGGTAGGCGTGAGCTCTACAGGCGCATCAAAAGCTGTATTGGCAACTTCATTGCCAAGATTAATCAAAGAGCGTCGGATAAACAGATCGTAAATGACGCGTCCATAATCTTCAGCGTTAATAATAGTGACTGCCTCTGTGGCTAAGCGAACAACATACTGGTATACAGTAATATCTCCAACTTTTTCTTCCATTTGGATATAGGGCTTGATTGTAATTGGGTTTGCAAGATGACCCTTTTGAATAATTTGTAAGACAATCTCAAAGATCTTTTGGTGTAGCGTTTCAAAAAAATGTTCTGCTTTGAGAAAGTCTGAAACGCGATCGAGTGCATTATTATTAATCAGGATTGCTCCAAGCAATGCCTGTTCAGCTTCAATATTATGGGGAAGTTGACGAAAAGAAGAAGCAAAATTATCTCTTGGATTTTCTGTTTTTAGCATGTTCAGTGTTCTCATTGCTTTCTTTTCCCTTGTCTGGTGCCTCAAGTGTGATTTCTGTTGTGTATCCGCTTTGTTTTTCATAGCGGTGGGTGACGGTAGCGGCTTTCCATGGACCATTGATTTCGCCGCGAAACCCTTGAAGGATGAGAGGTTGATCCGCCATGATTTCAGGGCGTCCCTCTAAGGTCAAGGAGCCACTGCCCACAGCACGGCAAAGTCGGTCTGATTCTGATGCAGCAGCAGCTCGTGCTTCCTCCTCACAAGTGTAACAAGTCCGTAAACGCCGCACGGGACCGCTAACCCCTGTCTGATGCTTGACTTGGCATTGCTGCCCTTTTGAGCGATCAAAATAAGAAGCTTCAATAGTGCCATATTGCGTGCGTGGCTCTA
>NZ_JBHIOT010000072.1:0-1833 GCF_042195745.1 Bartonella sp. AP7XZML | reverse complement strand
GGATATGCCTCATCCCAAATATGATCATCAGCAGTTAAAGAGGCGGCGCTATGAACATAAGAATCGCCAGAGATAAGAGCCCCACAAACCACGGCATCATCAAAAACACGCGAGCCATCACAAATATGAGCAGCGCCGCTTATTTTAGCATTGCCCCCGACATGAGCATCATCACAAATAACGGCATCATCACAAATATGAGCATGATTAGTGACGCGGGCGTTATCATAAATTTTAGCATTACCTTCAATTACAACGGCATTGCTCACATGAGCATTTCCATAAAGCTTTGCATTGTCCTTTAATAACATGCCTTCAAAAATAGCATTACCATAAATTCTTGCATTACCACAAACGTCAACAAAAAAGCTTTTTACTTTAGCATTTCCAAAGACGCGTGCATTTTGAAAGACCCTTGCTTTATTATAAACCCAGCAATTTCCCTCATGAGAGAGATTATCTTCACTTTCAATATAGCCCCCGAGGTCGCCTTTTTTGACATCATCAAAATCTCTTAAAGCTCTAATTCGCGTTAAGAAATGACCATCGATATATTCACAATCATCAATAAATTCGTATTTTTTTGCAGGCTTTTGTTTATTAACAAGCGCGGTTTCATTTCAATGTTAGAGAGAACGGGGGTGTTTTTTGATATATTTGTCATATTTAAAACCTATTCGTAAGATTTTTTTTCATTTGACACCTCTATAGAGGCGTCGGGCGCTGAAAAACACGGCGAATAGTCCGTTGCTTATACTTTTCCCTCGAAAAGGTATTGTATGGTATAAGCACACCCGACAAAATCGTTATATGCCAATGATAGCATAAAAGAAAGTCAGTATTTTAAGAAATGGGAGAAGTTGTTTCGTAACTTATCCGCTATTCGTTAAGTGTTTTTCAATCACTTGACTATTTATATAACAAAATACGTATTTATTGTCAATTAATATTTTATCTTTTTTGATATTTTTTGTATTTTTTAAATTGCATTCTGTATTAATGTTATCATGTGCTTATGAATTGCTTCTTTTATATTTATGCGCTTTTAAAGCTATATTATGGGCTTTCTGAAACAATGGCGTTCTTTTTTGAATCTATACATTTATAATATTTATAAACGCTCTCATAATGCGTATTTTTATCTTTATAACCTATCAGTTTTTTTCACTAAATGATTTTTAATTTTTTTGTGAATTTTGTTTATAACACATTTGCAACTTAACAGTTTTTTATAGAGATGATCTTTATAACCAACGCATTCATTTGCATTTTTGCTTTATTCAAATAAGGCTGTTATTTTTACGCATTCTCTATAGCTGTTATATGCTTTATAGCCATGGCATCATTTTTCATTTTCATAAGAGAAACGATAAATAGGATATAGGATAATTACGATTTATAGATTGTTATGAAAACATCTCAATAGAAACTGATAATTATAGAGATTAGCAAAATCCCTTTTATGAATTTTTATCAGTTCTTTTGAATGATAACCTTATGATTTTAGAGAATTGATTACAACGTGCTTTATGAAAATCATATGATCCTTTAAAGCTTTTCAAAAGATAGCTTGTAACTTATAAGAGATGCTATCAAGATCATTATAGTTATGAGTTTTGACGGGGTTTTGAGTTTTGAGGGTTGCTGCTATTATGTAAAAAAACGATAAAAAGCAAAAACGTTATTTTTCAATAGGTTAAGATTTTACAGATCTTAAAAAAACAACCCATATTGATAACACAACCTATAAATTCAACTAATAATATACGTTTTGAGGGGGTTTTGACGGTTTTTACACCTTCAAAACCTATAAGCAAAATGAATATATATATA
>NZ_JBHIOT010000071.1:14678-34546 GCF_042195745.1 Bartonella sp. AP7XZML | reverse complement strand
GGCAATGGGAACATTCAAGATATCAGAAATTTCCATTAAACGCCCTGCGCTGACACGATTTAAGCCGTTTTCATATTTCTGGATTTGTTGGAAAGTAACACCTAAATGTTGACCCAATGTTTTTTGAGACATTTTTAGCATTTTTCGTCTCAAACGAATTTTTTTGCCAATGAAAAGATCAATATTAAGATTCTGAGATTGCATTTTTCCCCGCCGGTTGCGAGCGCCCTCGCATGAGTATTCCGGGAGCTTGAAAGTACTGAAATCTAATCAGCTTTTTTTGCTTTTAGTGCTTATAGCACCTGGACATAGCAAAAACTCCCGGAATTCCGGGATACCCACAAAGTGGGGTAAATTCATGTTTAGATTTTCGGGCTTTCAAGACCCTCTTGGTCGTTGCGTATGCGACCAAAACACCTTTTAATTCATAAAGTAATTTCAGAAAATTTACAATAAAAATAGTTTTTTACTTACAAAATTTGTTTTTTAATGAGAGGCTATTCGCCTCTTAAACCTCTCTGGAACAATTACCAAAATCATGATATCAGATCCGTGTTTTTTGAGAGGGTTAAAAAGCCTTAAGTTTTAAGATCAAAAGAACTTTGGACGCTTAAAAGTTAAACATTTTCAATTCGCTAATGTTGACAACATAACCAAGAGTAATTATCTTCAATATTCGGGGATAGAAAGGACATATCTTATGAAGACCACCCTTTCTCCGCTAATTTCAGAGTTCGAAACCGTTGAACAGGAAAGCAGCTACACTGCATGGCTGCGCGGTAAGGTAGCGAGAAGTTTTGCAAATCCATATCCTCCTATTCCGCATGATGAGGTTATGGCTGAAATGGAAGTTATAATCAGTTAGCTTGAAGCTGAACAGGAAAATTGATGCTTCCGATTGTTTGGTTGTCTTCGGCGCGCGACGATTTGCGTCAGATTTTAACGTACATTGCTCGCGAAAATCCATCCGCTGCGCGCCGAATGAAAAGGTTTTTAGAAGCATCCGTACTGCCATTGGCTAAACATCCATATTTATACAGATAGAGTGAGAAGGTATTAGGATTACGAGAAATTGTAGCGCATCCAAATTACCTTATATTGTATCGAGTAGCTGCAAATCAAATCGAAATTGTAGCTGTAGTACATGCCCGACGTGAATTTCCTATTTTTCTTTAATCTAATCAGAGGCTATCTGCCTCTTAAACCTTTCTGGAACAATTACCAAAATTATGACAACAGCCCAGCATTTATCAAAGGCACTAAAATGATTTCTTCTACGATAATGAATTTCGGTCCCTTCATTTAAATTTGCACAATCGCTTGCTGTTTGAATAAGAGTGGGGGGTGATCGTTCCTTTGAGGCTATAGGATATGTGTGTGTTTGTGGAATGTGGCGGGGTGCCTTGTGGTTTTAGGCGTGCGCTTTAAAAAATAAACATAAGCATTATTCAAATTTACTTTAATGCATGAATTGTATCTGTATTAAAAGAGAAATCAGCTTCTTGTAAGCGCTCTATAAGTTTGGGAAATGTTTCTTTTACGTGTTCTTTAAAAGAAAGGTAGTAAACTCCACCAACATCTGAAAGCATTTCAATGCCTTCTTTTTGTAGAATAGCAATCCTCTCAAGAGGAAGCGCGGCAGCTAACATGCCCATTTCGAAAATAACGTTTTGTCGTGCACGGGGTTGAATTTTTTCTGCACCTTGAGATATAGCATAACCCATGTCATCATGCGTGAGGAGTACAATACCAAAACTTATAGAACTGTCACAAATTTCTTTTTTCAAAGTTTGAATGATGGGTAAACCATTGCCACTCGTATTTTGTAAGATGTATGGTTTGAGACCAAGCTTGAGAAGAACATTTTCAAGCTCCGTTAAGGCATAACAATCATGACCATGAACGATAAAAATTCTTTTATTTGAAGGATTGGGGGCAGTTTTTGAGGAAGGAATCGTTGATGTTTCTTCTATATGCTTTGCTAAATCTTCTATTAACTTTTGTTTTATGTTTTCTTTGCCTTGAACGTTGATTGTTCTTGTGCTTTCATACCAATTAATAACGCCTCCTTCGGAGGTTTTGATCTGATATCCTTTAGAAGAATTAAGTGATAGAGACTTAGTTTCTATGATTTTATATCCAGCTGTTTTAACTATATCTTTAAGGTCTTCGAAGGTTCCGCTATATTTCATTGTTTATATTCTTTCAATATCGCTGGTTATTAATATAAAATGTTAATTTATTTTTATAACTATTTGAATTTAAATAGCTTTAGGATTTCATTTTCTTATACAATGCACAAAAAGAGACGGTCACCTTCCATTCAATTGATTGAAACGTGGGAAAACTTGACTAAATGATGGGAAATTTTACTGCGTGATGAAGCGATCTGATTGAATTGTGAATAAACGAAACGAATTTTTCTCCTATTTGTATATGCCGTTATGTGCTCTATATAAGAAGCACGAAAGTTAACGCTTTATTTATAAATTCTCCTCCTATATTACAAGGGGGTGTTTTTACATTTTTCTTGCATTGTTTTAAGCAGTATTAAGGGGTTGTCGTTCCCCAAAATCACTTCTTCTACAGCAATGAATTCACATCCTGTCTTTAAGGCTTCATCAAAGGTTGAAAAATCGCTTCCTGCTTGGATAATGGCGGGGGTTTGCATAATTTCTGCCCACCATGTTGCTAACTGGAGATTGCGAGGGTGCGCTTGGGGTTTTTTATCAGCCCCGAGTTTTCCAAAGAACAGGTAATCAACACCTGTTTCCGCTGCAAGCATAGCACTATGGCGATTGCGTAAATTGCCAAAGCCTATAATTTTTTGTTCCTTTTGCTGATTTTTGAAGCTTTCAAGAGCGTTAAGATCATCTTCTATGTGCAATCCATCAGCCTTTATGCGCCCAGCAATGCGGCTGTCATCAGCGATGAGAAGGGCTGCGTCATGATGTTGAATATCTTCTGCGTAAGTTTGCGCTTGTTGTTGTAAAAAAGAGCTATCATCTTTCAACTTTTCAGAATCATAGAGGATGACGCATGCAAAAGACTTTGTTTGCAAAATTTGCTGCAAAAATGTGTGTGGGGTGTTGCGCCGAACATCAAGTGTTAAAATCAACTGAGGGAAAAGAGGTGGATCAATTGGTTTATTTTTTTGTTGTGTCATGTCAAATCCCTGTTTCTTAGAAAAAATAATGCTTAAAAATTAAAGTTTCATTCTATTATGCTTATTTGCGATGAAAGTGACTACCATTTTCACGTAATTTAAAGGATTTGTGGGTGTGTGGAAGCCTGTTTATGAGAAATGAAAGTGTTTTTAAGCATAATATGTCGCCTTTTTGTTGTGATACACGTATGGACGCTTTTCGTTCTTTTGCCTTTAAAAAACTTTTGCTTTTAAAAAAATAAACGCTTAAAATGAAACTTGACACTTAAAAATTAAAATTTCATCCTGTTCATGCTTGTTGGCAATAAGGGTAAGCACCATTTTTATGGGACTTCAAGGGGGGTGTGACGTGTGGGAGTCCACTGATGAAATACCAAGGTATTCGTGAGCATAATACTCAATCTTTTCGCCGTGATACACGTATTGATGTTTTTCGTTCTTTAGCCTTATTGACGATTTTCATCAACCATATTCCCAGAACGATCTATGAGTCTTTTACTCATAGAAATTTCGGTTTTTCTGATTGTGCAGAAGTGTTTGTTTTGCTTTCAGGGATTGCTCTTGGGTTAAGCTTTCATGGACGGTTACAGCAAAAATCCTTTGCTTTTATTATCCGAAAACTTTGGTACAGAGCTCTGCAGCTCTATGGTGCATATCTTTTTACTACTTTTGTCACGTTAAGTCTTTTTTTTGCTGCCTTTTTATTATGGAAAACAGAAAAACTTTTATCGATGAACAATATAGGACTCTTTTTTAAAGAGCCTGGTATCGCATTTTTGAGTACCTTAAGCTTTGGACATCAATTGGGATATAATAATATTCTTCCTCTTTATATCGTTTTGATGTTTTTTGCGCCTTTTATCCTTTATTTGAGTTGTAAGCAGACAAAATGGCTGCTTTTGGGATCCTTTACACTGTATCTTATCTGCGGATTTTATAAAATTGCTCCTCCTTCTTATCCTTTAAAGGGAAAGTGGTTTTTAAATCCTTTGTCTTGGCAATTCTTATTCGTCATAGGATTGACCAGTACTTTAGCGCTTAAACAAGGAAAAACAATCGCTTTTCAGTCTTTTTGGATTGTTTGTGCGGCAGCCTATCTCTTGTTGGCGCTGTTATGGGTTCGCTTAAACTGGTGGGGCATTTTGGGGTGGCTTGGCTGGTCTTCCCCATTGTTGAACTTTAATAAAACCTTTTTAAGCTTGCCACGTTTACTCCATGTTCTTGCATTAGCCTTTCTCATTCTTTCTTTGCCGCGCATCAATAAATGGTTTTATGTCTCTCAGAAACATCCTTTAGCAATTTTAGGAAAACATAGTTTACCGGTCTTTGTAACGGGAACCATTTTTGCGATGTTTGGACAAATTATAAAAACAGTGATGACAGAAACGGTTTTTTCCGATACCTTCTTAATAATAACGGGTATTGCTTTGCAATTTGGAGTCGCTTATTATTGTGAAAAACGGCAATCTTGGCAGTGGTCGTTTTCAAGGAAAATGATCCGTTTATAAAAAACATTCCTGTAGTGTTTGTTGGGCACGTTAACCTTAGTATAAAAAGTGCGTTGCGCAAAAAAAATAAAAGAGGTAGCAGTTTTAAAAAAAAGCGTTCTATACAGCAACAAAAGAAACTTTTTAATACTCTATTCGTTAAGGGGTATGATTTTGTGCTGATACTTGGAGTATAAAAGCGTGAGTGTACATAAACGTCCATATGATGAACCTATTATCATGATTGAGCATAATGCTTTTGAAAATGCTTTTAATCGTCTCTATGAAGAAACAATGGCGCTGATTGAAAAAACCGCAGCGTATATTGACTCAGAAGGGAAATTAGTGGCACGCTCTCTTTCGGCAGAGGTTTCTGCAGTCTATGCGAAAGAGGCTATGTATTTAAGTACACGACTTATGCAAATCGCTTCTCAACTCCTTCTTCTTCGCGCAGAGCGTGAAGGGGAAATGTCATCAGAACAAATAAAAAAAGAAATTGTAAAAGTGTCACTTCATACACCGACATTGGAACTTGAAACCCCGCATTGGCATGAATTGCCAGAAGTTTTTCGCCAATTTGTTTCTCATTCATTGCGTTTAGAAGCGCGCATAACCTATATGCGTGCTGGGTGGGAAACTGCGGCCTCCTGTGCTCTAGAAGATGATAATCCAGTGGGAAAACAAATCGAATTGCTCAAAACAGCCTTTGGGCGTTCTTAGAGGTACTCCCTTGCTTTGTGCGAAGGGGAAATGTCATCGTAACAAATAAAAAGAAATTGTAAAAGTGTCACTTCATACACCAATATTGGAAAATTTCCCTTTTATTGGCATGAATTGCCAGAAAATTTCCGTCAATTTGTTCTCATTCATTACGTTTAGAAGCGTGCATTTTGTTTCATTTAGAGATGCGGCTGTAGTTTAAGCGCTTTGGTCAATAAGCGGCGGCTGTACGTTTAAGCGATGATAATCCAGTGGGAAAATAAATCGAATTACTGAAAACAGCTTTTGGGCGTTCTGAGAAGAATAGCTCCTTGCTTCTTTCTTGCGATATTTAGAGCAGTATACCCATTTTTTTTTACAACCGAAATTTCACAATTAAAACTAATCTAGAGTGCTTTTTTCTGCTTAATTTCTATTTGAGCGTAGGAAATATCTTGAGCTTATAGCTGAAGGGTATAGGTATTGATTGCGAATTATGGCATGGGATGGAGTATGGTTGGTCTTTGTGGGAAATCGGCTTTTGTTGATTGCAGCTAGAACACTTTCTGTTGATCTATCGTGTGATTTTGTTTTGGCTCTAAGATAGAGCAGGGGGCTTGTACATCAATTTATTTATGCTCTATAATTTATGCCTATAAAGCTGCTGTAAAGTGTGTGTTAATGAGGATGATATACATTGTTGCAGTTTTGGGGCTTCTCTTGTTTTGAATGGAAGTTATTTTCCCTCGCGTAAAATAAAATATCCAAAATAAAGTGCCATATAATGAATGCCCCATGGGTTCCCTGTGCCCCTATGCATGTTCCTCTCTATGAAATGTCCCTCTCTATGCAATGTCATTGTGGTGTGATGAGTATATTCAAAAACACCTCTCAGTTCTTATTCACATTCGTTGAGCCTCTCTCATTTTTACGCTTGCAAAGGAAAAAGCCGGCACTATCATCATCTTTGCCAGTCCCCAATGTTGCAACAGCCTTTGGAACTTGAGACAATTCATTAGAGGCATTTTTAGTCCTTTCTTGTATAGTTTTACTCTATACGGCAATCCCACGTTTCATATGTAAGAGAATGGTTTTGATTGATTCAAGATAAACAGATTTGTAATGAGAAAATCTTAGGATATTCGGGATTCTTATGCAATATACAAAATAATTAATTATCTTTATAAATCAACGTGTTGCCTTGTTATGGTGGCGTCATGCTATAATGTAAAAAGTTTTCGTAAAGTGTGTACCATCCATTGCATAGCCTCTTTACACATTATGAATGTGCAATCCAGCACTGATCTATTTGCTCGCTTGCGATGTTTAACCGTTATGGCATTGGATATGACCATAGAAAGGGAAATTTTATGTTTTATAAGGTTGTTTGACAGGATTCTTGCTTGTGATGTGTGAATGGTTTTGATTGATTTCAGTTATGCTTCATAAAGTGTATTCCATAAAGATGCTGTTCGTTGCGTGTTATAATTGTATAAATTTGGGGGATATGATTATCTTTTTACTGGTTTTGTCTTGGGTTGCTGTTTTCTTTGTGGTCTTGTCTTTATTCACATCTTTATTCTCAGGGGGGAAAAGTGTATAGACTGTAGTTTATGGCAGAGACGATTCGTATTATAGGCATTGATCCCGGATTACGGCGTACAGGGTGGGGCGTTATCGATGTTGCGGGTAATCGTCTTCAGTTTATTGCAGCAGGGACGGTTTCTTCTGATGTACAGCGTGAGCTGGCTTCCAGACTATGTCAGATCCACAAAGGTCTTTCAGAGGTTGTGCATCAATTTATGCCCCATGAAGCCGCTGTAGAACATGTATTTGTCAACAAAGATGCTACAGCAACTTTAAAACTTGGCCAAGCGCGTGCAATTGCACTACTGGTTCCTGCGCAAGCAAATCTTCCTGTTTTTGAATATGCGCCCAACAAAGTGAAAAAATCAGTTATTGGGGTTGGACATGGGGCTAAAGAACAAATCCATATGATGGTCAAAGTTCTCCTCCCACGGGCTGAATTTGATAGCAGTGATGCGGCCGATGCTCTTGCTCTTGCTCTTTGTCATAGTATGCACCGTAACAGTATTGACCGGTCTTATCAGGCAAGGATGGCGATATGAGTGGGGTGGAAGCATGATTGGCAAATTAAAGGGCACTCTTGAACATATCTTTGATGATCATATCCTTCTTGATGTTCACGGTGTGGGGTATGTTGTTTTTGTGTCAAATCGGCTGCGTCCTTCTTTACCCTCGGTTGGGGAGGCGTTAAGCCTTTTTATTGAAACGCATGTTCGGGAAGACGCAATCCGCCTTTTTGGTTTTGCTACAAGAGCTGAACAGGAGTGGTTTTGTCTTCTACAAAATGTTCCTGGAGTAGGGGCAAAGGTTGCTTTGGCAATCTTGGGTACTTTATCGCCAGATGAACTTGCACAGGCTATTGCTTTAAACGATGTTGCGATGATTAGTCGAGCGCCGGGCGTTGGTAAAAAAGTCAGTGAAAGAATTGTGGGTGAACTGAAAAGTAAAACACCCCCCTTTGAACAAGCTGTCAAGACTGTTTCGGTTTCTCAGCGTGAGATGACCAATCAACCTGCGCATGACGCGCTTTCCGCGTTGATGAAGCTAGGGTTTGAACGGGAGCATGCATCTCGTGCTCTTGCTCTTGCGATGAACGCTCTTGAGGGGGAAACTGTTTCTTCTGCCCTGCTGATCCGCCATAGTCTCAAATTGCTTTCTTCTCCTACTTAAAATCAAGGTAACAATGCATAAAGATGAAGATAAACGCCTTCTGGGTTCCGCCCCCCTTCCTAACGATCCAGATCGTTCCTTGAGGCCACAAGTTCTCGATGACTTTATTGGTCAAGAAGCGGCGCGGGCTAATTTAAAAATATTTATTGAAGCAGCAAAAACGCGGCAAGAAGCGCTGGATCACGTTTTGTTTGTAGGGCCACCGGGGTTGGGAAAAACAACGCTTTCACAGATTATGGCAAAAGAATTAGGCGTTAATTTTCGCTCTACTTCAGGGCCGGTCATCGCTAAAGCAGGAGATTTAGCCGCTCTCTTGACCAATCTCGAAGAACGTGATGTCTTGTTTATTGATGAAATTCATCGCTTAAATCCGGCGATTGAAGAAATTCTGTACCCAGCAATGGAAGATTATCAACTTGATTTGATCATTGGGGAGGGGCCGGCCGCACGCTCGGTGAAAATTGATCTGGCTAAATTTACTTTGGTAGCGGCAACCACACGTTTGGGGCTTTTAACCACACCTCTACGAGACCGTTTTGGCATCCCAATTCGTCTCAATTTTTATACGATAGAAGAATTGGAATATATTGTGCAGCGCAATGCACGACTTTTTGCCGTTAAGATCAGTGATGATGGTGCTCATGAAATTGCACGCAGAGCACGGGGGACCCCTCGTATTGCCGGACGGCTTTTACGGCGCGTTTGTGATTTTGCTTTGGTTAAACAAGCAAAACAAATTGACCAAAAAATCGCCGATGAAGCCCTTTCGCGCCTTGAGGTTGATCATCTTGGGCTTGATCCGCTTGACCGCCGCTACTTGCTCCTGATTGCGGAAACTTTTTTAGGGGGACCGGTGGGGATTGAAACAATTGCTGCTGCTTTATCAGAACCACGCGATGCCATTGAAGATATTGTTGAACCGTATTTGCTCCAACAAGGTTTTATTCAAAGAACCGCTCGTGGACGCATTCTAACTGAAAAGGCTTGGAGTCATTTAGGGCTTTCTGCTCCAGCCTCTACAACGTCTATACAAAGGCGTTCTCAACTTTCTGATGCTCAAGACAATTCATCACTTCAGACATCTTTATGGGATGGGGAAGATGACTAAGGCATTCTCTTTATTAAAAGAAACTATGTGAATATTTTATAGCAAGGTCATAAAATACAAGAGACGTGCCTTCTTTTAGCATATTCTGGCTAAAAAGGTTTGGCACTATTAAAGATTTTTTGCTTTTGCTTTTCACAACTTCAACACAAAAATGTGTTCAATCTTTTGATTGATAGATAATTTGCTATATTAGATGATTTTATGGGATATGAAGTCGATGACAGAAATAACACCTTTTAAGAGCAATCATACAAACGCTTTTCATAATTTTCAGGTCCGCGTTTATGTTGCGGATACAGATTTTTCCGGTGTAGTTTATCATGCGCGTTATCTTGAGTTTTTTGAACGAGGACGTTCAGAGTTTTTACGGGATACCGGTTTTAATAATAAGATGTTAGCAGCAGGGGGTGAGGGGGAAAAACTATTTTTTGTTGTTCGTCATATGGAAATTAATTTTTCAAGACCCGCTAAAATTGATCATCTTTTAGTCGTTAAAACACGTGTTACTCATATCCAAGGGGCACGCTTTTTTATGGAGCAATCTATTTTGCATGAGATGACCACGTTGGTAACAGCAAAAGTTGAAATTGCTCTGATTAATGAGGAGGCAAAACCGCGACGTTTACCCAAAGAACTTTTTGCAAAAATGCTTGGTTAAAAGTGTTATTCATTGAATTAGCAGTTTCAGGAGAGATCAGCAGATATAAAGTAATCTACAATCTAAGACTATACATTTATCATAGCCTAGATGTTTTCTAACAAGGTTACACGATACAGCAAAAGAAAGCACCTCTGCTACAATAACTACAATAAATTGAAGATGATATCCCACAAAATTAAACACGCCTCATCCATTTTCTGCTATAAACTCAAGATATTTTTCTTTCTTTTGAAGAAAGGTTTGTTGGCATCGGAAAACAACAGAAAAGTACAAAAAAAATAAAAATGGATTAAGATTTATTTTTATAAAAATGCACATACCCAGCGCAATATTGCAATAAAGTGATAATTAAGCCATTAGGTCGAAAATTGTCTCAAAAACACCCAAAGGGTGTTTTTAAGCAATTTGATTTGTTTTTTACTGGATTGTCATTTGGCATCATAAGAGCGCGTGTTTCATCCATTTCTATCCATCATGCATGACTTTATGTGCTATAATGCATCACTTTATGTGCGCTTCTAAGCGTAGTAAATGAGTGAGAGATCAATGTATATAAAGCAGAAATGCATTCTTGCATTTAAAGTTTCAAAAGCATATTATTCTATATAATATATTGACTTAGAAAGATAAATTATCACTTCTCACGGGTACAAACCCTAATAGAGGAAGAGAATAAAATACTTTCATTTCAAATCTGTTCATGTTGAAACAATTAAAATCATTTGCTTACACATCATAAGAGAACAATTAAAATCATTGAAAAAATTGTAAAAATGTTCCTTATGGATCATTCTCAATGCAATAACGATCAAATATCGCAAGTGAGCAAAGAGAGCGTAGAAGCCGGTTTTGATGAAGTAAAGATGTGAAAAGGCTTTTTTCATGTCACAGAAGCTTGTACATTATACCATGGTGCTAGAGAGATGATAGGCATTGAAAGGGTCTAATTCACAACATAATGAGATTACATGAGACTTACACTAGATTATATAGGACTTATAATAGGGGTGCATGGGTGAGGCGCATTGTTGTGAGGTGTGGTAGGGTGGTTTAGTATCGTTTTTTGTGCCCGATGGTGTACTCCGTATTCAATTCGATGGAAAATGAGAGAAACAATAGCCTGAGGCAAAGCGTCATCTTTTATGATTATAACATATTTATTTACAATGATAATTCATTGCGTTGTCACTTTCAGATAATTCTGAAACTTGTAAAATTTTTTCTTTTCAAGCTCTATTGCCGCGAATTAATCAAAAACATTTTCTTACATATCACAAGCGGGGTTGATGAGTGGGTACAAAAACACTTAAGAAAGGAATAAAATGCTTCTTATGAATCTTTTCAAGTGCTAAGACTTATTGCAGCATTTTAAGCTTAAAACGCGTATGATGATTTAGCGTTCTTTTCATAAGCGTAAAGATGGTGGTGCATAATAGATTTTATATCATGCATTTTTATATCTTTTATTTTTATAGCATTTATGGAGAAATCCTTATCGTTATATTTTTCATAAATGCTGTTGTGAAATGATGGGGGGCGTGTATTGAGGGATGTCTCTCGTCATCACTTTTTAAGGAAATTTAAGAAACAAGTCTTGTTTTAGCGCATGGATTTATGTGAGACTAGAGTCTTTACCTAAATTTAGAAAATATAAAATAATCTGTTTTATAAAATTTTAAAAAATGCATCTTTCATTTAGAGGGACAAAAATTATGCCGCATGGTGAACTAACGAATCCAGAAACAATTGGAATGTTGCATTTGTTTATGCAAGCGAGTTGGATCGTGAAAGGTGTTATGATCGGGTTGCTGCTCGCTTCTATCTGGAGTTGGGCAATTATTTTTGATAAAATTTTTACGTATCGGAGAATACGGCGTGAAATAAAGCAGTTTGAACGCACATTTTGGTCTGGCAAAGCGCTAGAAGATCTTTATGCATCATGCAAAAGTCAACGTACCAATAGTATATCCGCAGTTTTTATGGCAGCAATGGTTGAATGGAAAAAATCTCTTGAAAAAGGGACCCATACATCGAAAAGTTTGCAGAGCAGAATTGATAAGGCTATGGATTTGACGCTGGGACGTGAAAGTGAAAAAATAGAATCAAAATTAAGTTTTCTTGCGACACTGGGGTCTGCGGGACCTTTTATCGGACTTTTTGGAACAGTTATTGGTATTATGGAGTCTTTTCTTTCTATTTCAGCTTCTCAAAATACATCACTTGCCATTGTCGCGCCAGGGATTGCAGAAGCGCTTTTGGCAACCGCGATTGGTTTGTTTGCAGCAATTCCAGCTGTTATTGCTTATAACAAGTTGACCCATGAAAGTGCGCGCATCATTGCACAAATAGAAAATTTTGCCGATGAATTTTCAACAATTGTATCGCGGCGTATTGATGAAACACGCACAGCACCTTCCTCTTTATAAAAAGGATCTTATCCCATGGGCGTTTTTGTTGCTTCTTCTTCTCGCAAAAATACACGTAGGTGGCATCATTCACGAAGCCAACTGATGAGTGAGATCAATGTCACTCCTTTTGTGGATGTCATGCTGGTCTTGTTGATTATTTTTATGGTCTCTGCCCCCCTTTTAGTGAACGGTGTTCCTCTAGATTTGCCTCGTAGTCAAGCGGGTCCCGTACGAGCTCAAAAAACACCTCTTACGGTTTCACTTGACGCGCAAGGGCGCTTTGCCATTAATCAAGATTATTATGAAACGTCACAGGCCCTGATTGCACACCTGAAAACTCTTCTGGAAGCAGATGCTACACAAAAAGATCAACGGGTTTTTGTACGGGTTGCTAAAACTGTTGAATATCAGCAAGTATTAAAACTGCTGGCAGATATTCAAAAAGCGGGGTTTTCTCAAGTTGCGTTAGCAAGTTTAGCACAATAAATAATAAGTAATAAAATTGTGCATAACCGGTTGTTTTTAAGATGTTTTTAAAAAGAGCGTAGAGTGATTAAAAATGAAAAAATGTAAGGCATAAGTAAGGCATAAAGAATGAACAAAGACTCTTATCATAGTATGAAACGAGGCTTGGCTTTATCCCTTGTGGTCCATGTCATTTTTCTCAGTTGGGGAGCCGTTCAGTTTACAAACTCTGTCTCTTTACCACAACCGTTGGAAGCAATTCCCATCACTCTTGCTCCTTTGGTGGACGAGTTTTCCTCTCAACAAGGAGCCGTGAAGGCTCCTATCCGTGCAATCCCTGCCGTCAAACCAACTATGCAGCCACAAGAGAAAGAAGATGCACGCCATATTGGAGAGGGACAAATAGATAGTCTTGCACCATTTCAACCAAAGGAAAAGCTGCGTCCCGTTGAAACAGCATCGCCACCATCAAGCGAGAACACATCAGAAACATTTGCACCAGAACTTACAAAACCAGAATTATTAGAAGCAAAAACAGAGGATGCACCCAAGGTTGCACCTGAGATGCCTTTGGAGGCACTGGAGGATGCACCCAAGGTTGCGCCTGAGATGCTTTTGGAGGCACCACCGGAGGATGCGCCCAAGGTTGCGCCTGAGATGCCTTTGGAGGCACCGGAGGATGCGCCCAAGGTTGCGCCTGAGATGCCTTTGGAGGCACCGGAGGATGCGCCCAAGGTTGCACCTGAGATGCCTTTGGAGGCACTGGAGGATGCACCCAAGGTTGCGCCTGAGACGCCTTTGGAGGCACTGGAGGATGCACCCAAGGTTGCGCCTGAGACGCCTTTGGAGGCACCGGAGGATGCGCCCAAGGTTGCGCCTGAGATGCCTTTGGAGGCACCGGAGGATGCCTCTAAGGTTGCGCTCAAGCCTGCGCACAAAAATGAAGAAATGATATCGCCAAAAGAATTGGCTCCAACGGTCCCAAAAGTACCAGCAGAGCAGATTGTTCATCAAGCGCCTAAAATTGTACTTCCAGAAAAATCTCTTCTTCCACAGTTTAAACCAAAGTTTGACGGAGAGTTTCCAAAGAAGAATGAGGCTGCATTGAATCAAAAGACGCCAAAGCTTAACAAGAAAAACCAAGAGAAACAGACTATTGAAGATATTTTAGCTCTGGAGGAAAATAATTTGCTCAATCGTGCGCGGTCACAAGGAGGGGGAGCAAAACGTTCTCATACACCAGAAGCTTTGGGTGCAAGAAAAAATATTAATGATACCACAAAAATGGCACAAACATTGGTCAATATTGCGGGGGGATGTATTCAACAGAAGCTTAAACTTGTGGCGCTTGGCGGCGATTTAAAAAATCGTCCGGTCGTGCGGTTGCGATTTTATTTAGACCGTGAAGGGATGGTTGTGGGTGATCCTATCATTGATCCCATAAGCGGCCTTGAGAGTCAACAAGCTATTATGATAAGGCAGGTGTATGCTGCTGTCTTTTCATGCCAACCTTATGCAGATCTCCCACGTGATCAATATGATCTATGGGGGCAAGGTTTTGACTTTAATGTTGATCCCCTCCAAGAAATAAGATGATAAACGAGAAAAAAGCGCTTAACGAAAGGACACATTCCATGATGACTATAACGAGACATAAAGTTTTTGCTTGGTTTATTGTCACTTGTGGGTTGTGGCTTTCAAGTATTTCATTGGTTTATGCGCAATTGAAAGGGACGATTTCAAGCGCTGATTTTAATCCCATTCCCATTGCAATTACAGACTTTATTTCCAATGATTCGATTGGGTTGAAAATATCTGCTGTGGTGACAGCTGATCTTGAACGGTCGGGGCTTTTTTTACCGCTTGATAAAGCAAATTTTTTGGAAAACATTTCTAATCCTAATAAACAACCGCATTTTGCTTCTTGGCAGAAAATAAAAGCGCAAGGTTTAGTTACTGGGCAAATCATGAGAGAAATCGATGGACGTTTGAGGGTCGATTTTCGTTTATGGGATGTTTTTGGACAAAGACAATTGAAAGGACGGCGTTTTTATACCGCGACAGAACGTTGGCGGCGTGTGGCACATATGATTGCAGATGAGATTTATAGTGAGATGACAGGAGAAAGTGGTTATTTTGATACAAGGATTGTTTTTATCGATGAAACAGGGCCTCAAAATGCACGCATTAAACGTTTAGCAATGATGGATCAAGATGGAGCAAATTTGATTTATATGTCTGATGGAAGTGAATTGGTGCTTACACCGCGGTTTTCACCAAAAAGACAAGAATTGACCTATATGGCTTACGAGGACAATCAAGTACCTCATGTTTATCTCCAACAAATTGAAATGGGGCAAAGAGAGTTGATCGGAACGTTTAATAACATGACAATTGCGCCGCGTTTTTCTTCTGATGGACAAAAAGTTATTATGAGTTTGTTACAAAATGATGGGAGTGCCAATCTTTACACTATGGATTTACGAACCCGTACGATGACGCGACTTACAACAACTTCTGCTATTGATACGTCTGCTTCTTATTCACCGGATGGAAAACAAATTGTCTTTTCTTCAGATCGTAGTGGAAAGCCGCAAATCTATAAAATGAATGCGGATGGGAGTGATATTCAACGTATTTCTTCAAACGATGGGAGTTATTCAACACCTATTTGGTCTCCACGGGGTGACTATATCGCCTTTACAAAACAATTAAGCGGACAATTTTCTATCGGAGTTATGCGCCCTGATGGACAAGGAGAACGAATTTTAACCACGGGGTTTCACAATGAAGGACCAACTTGGGCCCCTAATGGTCGTGTGCTGATGTTCTTTCGCAAAAATCCCGGTATGGGACCAAAAATTTATACGATTGATATTACGGGTCGCAATGAACGACAACTCCCTACCCCCAATGATGCTTCAGATCCAGCATGGTCGCCTTTGCTCAATGTACAGTAAAACAAAATGCTTAAAAACAGAATATAGAAGGAATATAGTCTACACAGTCTCAAGTTTAAACAATCTCAATTGTCTTTAATTATTTAAAAGAAGGAATTGATTATAGTGGGTATGGGGAGTTATGTAGATTTCATCTATCATCTACGGTTGTTGATCGATAATGGAATTTCCTTGGGGGAAAATGCTTAAAAAAATTCAAAACAAGACCTTGAAAAAATAGAGTCGAAAATTCTGAGGTCTTTAGATTTCAACTTTTTATTCAAAGTGTCGCTATATATATTTTTTTAACTTCCTCTTCGATTTTGTTTGTGAAGAGTCGGGACTCTTGTCAGGGGGGCTGTTGCTCTTTGATGTGTTTTATTCAAGTACGCGGTTGTTTTAGATCTGAATCTTGATTGATTGGTAAGAGCAAAAGGACAGATTTTTAAGATAAATGACGTTATTTTAGAAATATACGATGCCATAAAGTTAATGCCATAAAGTCAAAAATTTATCCGCAACGGATTAGAGAGATGTACCGGCTTTTTGTACAATACTTTGCTAAACAATCAGCTCTGGCTTTCCATTTGCTTATTTTTATTCTGTGATGTTGTAAAAACACTGCCCTTTGAGGTGTGGGGATATAGGGCGTATAAACCTCCTTGATATATTCTAAGTGTTTTTTAAGTGCGTAGCGAATATTTAGGGGAGTGTATGTTTGTTGAGCCTTAAGTTTCAAGTGAATTTTATGAGTGATTCGTCATAGGAATACGTCAAGAAACCCCTAATTGTTTAGAGGCTAGATCATTTCATTACTTGAGAGCGGAGAGAGGAGGTTAATCTTAAAGAACAAAAAGATAAAATAGAGAGGGGATATAGGGATAATCTTTGGGGCATGTAAGAAAGGCGTGAGGCTACAGAGTTTTGTATGCTTTTCTTTTTGGGATTATGTTTTCTGCGATTGATTGTGGTTTCTTGTTGCATCAATGGCTTACCCCGCTATTGACGCGGGGCTTTTATATGTGCGGATAAAGAGGAGGGGTGACAGATGCTTTTGAAGCCCTCATGCATGAAGAGAGGGCTTATGCAAATGATGGGAATTATACAGACAATTTTGCCAAAATCTCATCACTGACATCAAAATTTGCATAAACATTTTGCACATCATCATCTTCTTCTAATGTTGAAATCAGTCGTAAAACGGACAAAGCTTTTTCTTCATCTATTGGTGCAAGGGTGGTGGCTTTCCAAATCGTTTTAATCGATTCTGCTTCACCAAGTTTTGCTTCAAGTGTTTTGGAAACTTCACCAATATCTTCAAATGCGCAGGTAATATGATGTCCGGTTTCTTCTGATTGCACATCTTCGGCACCGGCTTCAATTGCTGCATCCATGATGTTATCGGCTGTCCCTGCTTCTGGCTTATAGATTATTTCACCAATCCGATTAAACATGAAACTGACCGATCCTGTTTCCCCTAAGGCTCCTCCTGATTTTGTGAAGGCGGCGCGCACATTTGAAGCGGTGCGGTTGCGGTTATCGGTTAAAGCTTCAACAATGACGGCAACGCCACCTGGTCCATAGCCCTCATAGCGTACTTCATCATAATTTTCGACATCGGCGCCTGACGCTTTTTTAATCGCGCGTTCAATATTATCTTTCGGCATCGATTGTGCTTTGGCATTTTGAACAGCCAGCCTTAAACGTGGATTCATGGCTGGATCAGGAGCACCTTGTTTTGCTGCTACGGTAATTTCGCGTGCAAGTTTAGAAAATATTTTCGAGCGCATTGCATCTTGACGCCCTTTACGGTGCATAATATTTTTAAATTGTGAATGGCCTGCCATAGTTTTCCTTCCTATTTGAGGGCTTTTTTGCCAGTTGGATACTCTTTAGAATTTAAGGCGATAAAGCACGCATCCCACCAGAATAAATGTGCCACAGCATGAGGTGAAATAATCGAATAAACCCTTTATAAGAAAATTCATCTTAAAGGTAAAGACACCTTAGTTGAGGATCATTACAAGAGAGATCTCTTGTCGTTGAGCAAAAATAACGCTATAACAGAATGTAATCTCATAGCAAAATGGTTTATTCCATGCCTCGCTTTGTTTTAGGAGTGGTTGGAGAGACCTAAACATATAAAAAAGTTCCAGTGCTCTTGAGTGGGCGGTAACCTGCCTCATAGAAGAGGCGCAGAAGAGGATTTATAAAAATGGCAACGCAACTTTTGATGCCCAAAGCAACAGCTGTTTGGTTGGTTGATAATACAGCTCTTTCTTTTGATCAGATTGCAGAATTTTGTAAATTGCATGTCTTGGAAGTAAAAGCTATTGCCGATGGTGATGCGGCTTATGGTATTAAAGGTTTAGATCCGATTAGTTCTGGGCAATTGACGCGCAGTGAAATTGCACGGGTGGAGGCTGATCAAAACGCACGATTGAAAATTTCTCAATCGAGGGTGCATATTCCTGAAAAAAAACGTAAAGGGGCGCGCTATATCCCTCTTTCTCGACGCCAAGATCGTCCCAATGGTATCCTATGGTTGGTTACAAACCATCCCGAGTTGAAAGATGCACAAATTGCACGGTTGATTGGGACAACAAAAGCGACAATTGAACAAATCCGCCTTAGAACCCATTGGAATAGTGCAAATTTGGTTCCTCTTGATCCTGTAGGTCTTGGTTTGTGTTCGCAAATCGATTTAGATTTTGAGCTCCAGCGTGCGGCGAAAAATCGCCCTGTTGCTGCAGAAGAAGATAGGTCGTTGCTTCCCGCTTCTGTGACGGAAAACGCTGCTCTAGAGGAAAATGAGAGTGAAGACAATCTGCATAAGACTTTTGACGCTGATAAAGTTTTTGCAAAGCTGAACGCGCTGCAAAAAAATCGTCAAGATCAAGATCAAGATGATGCATAAAAAGCCATGACGCATAAGGGAAACATTTCTTATGGAAATGTTAGAGGAATGGCCAAAGAGAAGAAAAATTGGCAGAGACTTAAAAGTAAAAATGAGGACGAAAAAAAACAGAAAAAATTTCGTCTTCATTAGGAATTAACGGTTATTCTTAAAAATATTTTTAAGAATTGACCCTTCTTTACGAAATTCAAGGAGAAACGGACTATGCGCTCTACCAAAAAAACCATCTCTCATTCCTTAGCTATCCTCTTTCTTTTCTCACTATGCTTGGGTGGGTGTGGCAAAAAAAATGTTGGTGCACTTAACGGTATGAATGGCGCTTATATGAATGATGCTGGTTTGAATCAGATGTCACCAGGTTCAGGACAGGAATTTACGGTTAATGTGGGTGATCGCGTGTTTTTTGGTCTCGATTCTTCTTCACTTGATGCTGATGCGGAACGTATTTTAACGCGCCAAGCAGAATGGTTGCTTCATTATCCTTATTATTCTATTATGATCGAAGGTCATGCTGATGAGAGGGGAACACGTGAATATAACTTGGCACTTGGACAGCGCCGTGCTGTTGCTGTGCGAAACTATTTGGTGTCTCTAGGTGTGTCTGCACAACGGATTCAAACAATTTCTTACGGAAAAGAAAGACCTGTAGCAGTATGTGATGATATTTCCTGTTGGAATCAAAATCGACGTGCTGTGACAACGTTGAATGACATGAATAGTCATTAAAAAGAAGATTGTTTGTTTCAACTATTTAATAAGCTCTTAAGGGGAAAAAAGAATGTATCGTAAAATCAATTGGAAAACACTCTTTTATATGGGGGTTTTCATAGCTTGTTCTACTTCACTTGTTCAAAGTGCGGCACGAAAGGCTTCCGAATATCCTGCACATGATACGGATAAAGTTGATGCAGTTGATAAGGCAACTGATGATGTTAAGAAAGCGCCTGAAGCAGCCGATAAAGCAGCATCTGATGCAGCGGAAAAAGCCACTGACGCTGTTGATAAGGCTGTCGATGCTGTGAAGGAAGCACCTGAAGCAGCTGATAAAGCAGCATCTGATGCAGCGGAGAAAGCCACTGACGCTGTTAATAAGGCTGTTGATGCAGTGAAGAAAGTACCTGAAGCAGCCGATAAAGCAGCATCTGATACAGCGGAAAAAGCCACTGACGCTGTTAATAAGGCTGTTGATGCAGTGAAGAAAGTACCTGAAGCAGCCGATAAAGCAGCATCTGATGCGGCGGAAAAAGCCACTGACGCTGTT
>NZ_JBHIOT010000071.1:0-14479 GCF_042195745.1 Bartonella sp. AP7XZML | reverse complement strand
AAGCACCTGAAGCAGCTGATAAAGCAGCATCTAGCGCGGTGGAAAAAGCCACTGACGCTGTTAATAAGGCTGTCGATGCAGTGAAAGAAGCACCTGAAGCAGCTGATAAAGCAGCATCTGATGTGGTGGAAAAAGCTACTAGTGTTGCGGAGCACCAAGGGATTATTTTAGAGAATCAACAGGCTTTATTTAAAGATTATGATTTAGATAAGCTTTTGCATAAGATACGAATGGTGCTTGAGCATAACAGTTTAAAAAATGTTAACAAGCAGTTTCACGAGCTTTTTGATACAGAAGCCTCTTCTGTTTATTCTTGTTCTTTTGAAAAGTCTGCTGTAGATGAAAAATCTCAGACTGTAAAGGAAGAGATGGAGCAGGACCATAGTACAGGTGATCAGACAAAGGTTGCTGCTGTGGAAGCTAAGGTGGAGAGCCATGACCATGAAAACAGTCAACCTTTTAACAAAGCGCATGAAGTAAGTGCTCCAATTGAAGCACATCAGAGTGACAATCTTTCTTCTTCTAAAGCTTTGTATAAGGAAGGGTATGATTTTATTCGTTCTGCTAACTATGTTGATGCTGAAAAAAGCTTTTGCGCTTTTCAAAATCGTTACAAAAAAGATTCTTTGAGTGATGATGCTTTATTTTGGTTGGCCGAATCTTTGTTGGGGCAAAAACGCTATCATGAAGCAGCACAAGTTTATCTTACCGCATGGTATGCAGATAAAAAGAAGCTCTATACCTCCGAGATTTTACTGAAATTAGCAAGAAGTATGGTCGCTCTTGAGCCAAATAAAGACGATTGTGCTCATTTTGTGAAAAAATCAAAACGTCAACAAACATTAGCATCTGTTTTTTGTAAACCTGCAAAATAAACAGCGAGGTCGTTTTCGGTGTGCGTTAGACTGGCAAGAAATCTCTTTAAAACATCGGATTTTATTCAATGTCAGAAGTTGATTCTTGCCGTCTCAGGGGGAAGTGATTCTTTGGCTTTGATGTTTTTGGTCAAAGAGCATTTGGAAACTCTCGCATTTCCTCCAGAAATGATTGTTGTCACGGTTGATCATCAATTGCGTAAAGAATCGATGCGTGAGGCAGAAACTGTTGCGAAAATTTGTCGTGTCCATGATATTCAACATATCACTGTGCGATGGGAAGGCGAAAAGCCAAAGACGCATATTGCTTCCAGCGCGCGTGTTGCACGCTATGATCTCTTGGTTAAAGAAGCACAAAAACAAGGCGCATCACTTATTATGACGGGGCATACACTCAATGATCAGGTTGAGACCTATCAAATGCGGTATCAACGTCTCCAAAAGAATAGAGGTGCTTTATATAGTGAAGCTGTTGCCATGCGCGATGAGGTTTATGCCAGTGGTTTTGTTGGTATTTTGCGCGGTGAAGCTGTTGCCATACGTGATGAGGATCATACCAGAAAAACAAGAAAAAATATTGCCGAAAAAAACGATGGTCCCCTCTATGAACGTGGTTTATCCTGTATTCCGCGTGAGGCGTTGTTGCATAGAAAAGTGCGTTTGATTCGGCCACTCCTTGGTGTAAAACGCCAAACATTACGGAATTATTTACGCTTACAAGGACAAACATGGATTGATGATCCAACCAATGAAGATCGCAATTTTGAACGTGTGCGCGTGCGTCAATCTCTTTCTCCACAAAAATTGGCTTATATTGCTCAAAAAATAAATGAAGCCGCATTGCAGCGTCGTCAACAAGCCAAAAATATTGCTGATTTGATCTTAGCGCTGGATATTACTGTCCAACATGGGCGTTGTTTCATAGCAAAGCCTGCGCTGTTTTTACAGAAACATTCCAGTTTTCCTTTTGTGGTGGGGCTCTTTGCTGTGCTGATGGGAGGGGGATTTTATTTGCTCCCCAATCAGAAATTAAGCATGCTTGTTCAAAAACTCTGTCTCGATTCTCCAGAAAAGCAGCGTTTTACTTATGCGGGCTCTGTTATTGAATATAACAAGCAGGGAATTTCTTTGTGGCGTGAAGGGCGAAATATAAAAGAGGCTATCGTTGAGCCAGATAAAACTTTTATATGGGATGGGCGCTATCATATCACAAATCATGGATATGAGGCTATAAAGGTTGGAGCCGCAAATTTAGAACAGCTGAAATTTTTATTAAAAAATAGCGATTTTGAGCTTGAAAAGCCTCATTTTCCCTCTTTACAATCGCTGCTGATGATCTCAAATCATAAAGGGTATGATATTCCAGAGTTGATTTCTCAAGCAGTTGTTCATAAACATGTTATCGTCAAGCGGATTATGGCACCTTTCGATTGGCTTTCCTCACGAGAAGATGCTGCCTTGGTGAATGTTGTGGAACCTTTTTTTAATATTGAGGTGAAAAGATAAAGGAAAATTACTCTAAAAGAAAATAAACAGCTTCTCATCCCTTGGCAAGGGGCTGACAAGGTTATATGTTAAGGGGAACTGTTTGAAATCTATATTTGATTAAGTGGGCTGAATATGAATTCCAATTACCGCTCTCTCCTTATTTGGGGAGTTATTGCATTGATTTTGATTGTGTCGTTTTCTCTCTTTAATGGAGATAGCCAACGTTCTGGTGGTGGAGAAGTCTCCTATTCTGAATTTTTGCAAAAAGTTGAGAATAATGAGTTGAAATCTGTGACCATTCAAGGTCAAAAATTAACAGGAAAAACCATTGAACATAGAGCTATTTCAACCTATGCTCCTCGCGATCCAGGTTTGATACAAAAATTGGAAAGTAAAAACGTCAATGTTAAAGCTATTCCTGAAAGCTCTGGAAATAGCATTTTCCTCAATCTCCTCTTTTCCTTGTTGCCTGTTATTATTATCGTGGGGGCGTGGGTCTTTTTTATGCGGCAAATGCAAAATGGATCACGCGGTGCAATGGGATTTGGGAAATCGAAAGCAAGATTGCTTAATGAAGCGCAAGGACGTATTACCTTTAAAGATGTTGCTGGCGTAGAAGAAGCAAAGCAAGATCTTCAAGAAATTGTTGAATTTTTACGCGAACCACAAAAATTTCAACGCTTAGGGGGGCGTATCCCACGCGGTGTTTTGCTTGTTGGTCCTCCAGGAACCGGTAAAACTTTGCTAGCACGTTCTGTGGCCGGTGAAGCCAATGTGCCATTCTTTACCATTTCAGGGTCTGATTTTGTTGAAATGTTTGTTGGTGTTGGGGCAAGCCGTGTGCGCGATATGTTCGAACAGGCTAAAAAAAATGCACCTTGTATTATCTTTATTGATGAAATCGATGCTGTTGGGCGCCATCGGGGGGCTGGTCTTGGCGGTGGAAACGATGAACGTGAACAGACCTTAAACCAGTTGCTTGTCGAAATGGATGGGTTTGAGCCCAATGAAAGTATTATTCTTATTGCCGCAACAAACCGTCCCGATGTGCTTGATCCCGCTTTGTTAAGACCAGGGCGTTTCGACCGACAAGTTGTTGTGCCAAACCCTGATGTTTCTGGGCGTGAACAAATCTTGAAAGTGCATGTGCGCAACGTGCCTTTAGCGCCTAACGTTGATTTGAAAATTTTGGCAAGGGGAACACCAGGATTTTCCGGTGCGGACCTGATGAATCTGGTCAATGAAGCTGCTCTTATGGCTGCAAGCCGTAATAAAAGAGTTGTCACGATGCAAGAATTCGAAGATGCCAAAGATAAGGTGATGATGGGGGCGGAACGTCGTTCAACCGCTATGACACAAGAGGAAAAAGAACTCACTGCCTATCACGAAGCAGGACATGCTATTGTGGCTCTTAATGTGCCGGTTGCTGATCCTGTCCACAAAGCAACAATCGTTCCAAGGGGAAGAGCATTGGGAATGGTGATGCAATTGCCTGAAGGCGATCGCTATTCCATGAGTTATCGGTGGATGATTTCTCGTCTGGCCATTATGATGGGTGGACGTGTGGCTGAAGAATTAAAGTTTGGAAAGGAAAATATCACCTCCGGTGCTTCTTCTGATATTGAGCAAGCAACGAAATTAGCTCGCGCGATGATCACACGGTGGGGATTTTCTGATCTGCTTGGAAATGTAGCTTATGGCGATAACCAAGATGAAGTCTTTTTGGGTCATTCTGTTGCGCGAACACAAAATGTCTCTGAAGAAACAGCGCGCATGATTGATATGGAAGTGCGTAAGCTTATTGATGATGCCTATAAAAATGCGACAAACATTTTGAAAACAAAAAGAAAAGAATGGTTTGCTTTGGCACAAGGTTTGTTGGAATATGAGACTTTAACGGGAGCTGAAATTAACGAAGTTATTGCAGGAAAGCCTCCTTCACGCACACAGAAAGATGAGGGTGCTGCGCCACGGGGGTCTTCTGTTCCAAAAACTGGAACGGTCAGAACAGAGACAACAGTGGTGGATGAAAAAAACGCTGAAGCAGCCCCTAAAACAGTGCCTCATAAAGAAGAGATCGATAAAGGCAAGGCAGGTAAAGCAGAGGCAGCTGTTGGGAAAAAAACAGCAAAATCCAGTAATGTTGAGCTTAAGGAGGCTCAGTCTAAAGAAGTGCAATCGGATGAGACTGAGAAAAAAGCACAAAGCACAAAAGGTACTACAAAATCAGTCAACCGCTCTAAAAGTAATGCTGAAAAAAAGTCCAATACTGCGGGAGATGATAAAGAAAAATAAGAATTATTTAATACCGCTTGAGTGACGATGTTTTAGGAAAACTTCTAAATTCTTTGAGAAAGGCGCAAGTTTTGTTTGCGCCTTTCTTGTAATATTTGCAAAAATATGGAAGCAAAAAATTAAGCAAAGCCGTTGTATGATGGCGGCTTTAGCATGCTACAAGGCGAGGTGGACTGTTGCTTTTCTAATGTGGTAGGGGGTTGTAAGGTTAGGCGATAGATTTCCTTGCTGATTTGGTAGGGTATGAGGTTTGGTGCTGGGTTTCTTTACGGATTTAGCAAGTGTGTGAAATTATCCGTTGGTTGTGTTAAAGGGATGTATAGAGCATTTTGAGGAGATAATATTGCTTTTATGTGTAAGGGTGTAAACATAATTGCTTGAGAGTGGTTTAGATATGTAGATGGTGAATAGGGGGCTTGATTGTCTAAATGCATGAAGGTTTAAGATCAATGATCTGATTTTATACGGGGAGAGGAGGACTATTGTACCAAGGGGGCTTGTTAGGTTTTTAAAAAAACAAGGGAAGAATTATATATTAAAGGAAAGAGGCATGGTGCAAAAATATTTTGGTACAGATGGAATTCGGGGGAAAGCCAATTCATTTCCTATGACACCCGATTTTGCCATGAAGGTGGGGATGGCTGTAGGGGTTTTATTTCGCTCACAACATCAATCTCATCGTGTGGTGATTGGCAAGGATACACGATTATCTGGCTATATGTTGGAAAACGCTTTGGTTTCAGGATTGACTGCTGCGGGGATGGAAGCTTTTTTATTGGGTCCAGTGCCAACCCCTGCTGTTGCAATGCTTTGCCGCTCTTTGCGAGCGGATCTTGGGGTGATGATTTCTGCTTCTCATAATCCGTTCTATGATAATGGAATTAAACTTTTTGGTCCTGATGGTTTTAAGCTTTCAGATGATATGGAAGCGAAAATTGAACAATTGATCGATACAGATCTTTCAAAGTCTTTAGCAAGTTCTGCCGAAATTGGTTATGCAAAACGGGTTGAGGGGGATATTTATCGTTATATTGAATATGCCAAACGAACTTTGCCGCGTGATGTTCGCTTAGATACTGTGCGTATTGTTGTGGATTGTGCCAATGGGGCTGCTTATAAAGCGGCTCCCCGTGCTTTATGGGAATTGGGGGCTGAGGTTTTTGCTATTCATGATGAACCCAATGGGACCAATATTAATCAAAAATGTGGATCAACCGATTTAAGCTCTTTAAAACGAAAAGTGCATGAAGTGCGTGCTGATGTGGGGATTGCTCTTGATGGAGATGGAGATCGGGTTCTCATTGTTGATGAAAAAGCACAAACGGTTGATGGAGATCAGTTAATTGCTGTAATTGCTGAAAATTGGCATAAAATGGGACGATTACGGTGCAATGGTGTTGTCACAACGATTATGTCAAATCTTGGACTGGAACGTTTCTTGAATAGCAAAGGGTTGCACCTTGTAAGGACAAAAGTTGGAGATCGTTATGTTGTCGATGCCATGCGCCAAAAGGGATATAATGTTGGTGGTGAGGCTTCTGGGCATATTGTGCTTAGTGATTTTGGTACAACGGGTGACGGTTTGGTGGCTGCATTGCAGATTTTAGCCTGTATGAAGGAAAGTCAAAGCCCTATGAGCCAATTGTGTAAACGGTTTGAACCTGTACCGCAAATTTTAAAAAATGTAACGATTAAAAATAAAAATGTCTTGAAAAAAAATCCCGTCAAAGCGGCCATTGATCAAGCAGAGAAGCGGTTGGGGAAAGAGGCAAGGCTGGTGATCCGCGCTTCTGGAACTGAGCCGGTTATCCGCCTTATGGCTGAAGGCGATGCACGAGAAGTATTAGACACTGTCGTGACAGAGTTGATGGATGTTATTATTCATCATGATGTACGCATGGGGACTGCACTTGAGGAATCTTGAATTTTTTGAGAAAATTATCAGATCATCTTTGAATAAAGGTCTGATTTTAATGCGGGATTTTGGCAATTACAAAAGGTATGATTATTAACTCAGTGATGTAATAACGGTAATGGATACTTTATCTACGAACAAATTAAATAAAAAAGGGAAAAGTCCAATTCTAATAACTACAATGCGTATAGATTTCTCTATATTTCGTAAGATATGAAAAATATGCCTTTTTTTGATTTTCCTTTTTCTTTTACTTATTCGTAAACCGGTTATTAGTTTAACAGAGTTTGTAGGGGGAGAGTTTATTAGTGTTATTCATTCTTTTTACTGGATATCCAGCGGGTGCAGCGCCCCATGAACATCAAACAGCAATGATCATTGTTGTTATATCATCTTGATGTTTCTAAGTGCCGCTGCCAATTGGGGATATGATACGCTCCTATTACGTTTAGCGCCCCCTAATTATGAGCTTATACTTTTCCAATAATTAGTAGAATAATGAGAAAGAGATGAAAATGATCAATTTTTTTCACGATAGTTCTAATGTTTATAAAGTAAAAAAAGCCGTGTGATGTAAAAATAATGAACATTTTTTGTATCTTGGAGGGGTACACTCTATATTCATTTATGATTTTAAGATTTAAACCTAAAAGGATTGAATCCTGCTATAATATTGGCACGACTAAAGGGATTAGAACCACCCATGCTCAAAAATTAAAGCGTATTCTAAGTGCTCTTGAAGGAGATGTATCGCCAAAAGATTTGAGTTATCCATCCTTTTAATTACATCTGCTAAAGGGTGATTCCAAGGATTATTAGTCAATTACTGTAAATGGAAATTGTTGCGTAATATTTCGCTTTGATAGCATAGATGTGGAAATGGTTGATTATCTGGATTGTCATCAAAAAGCAGGTCTAAACAATGATGAAGAATCCTTCACATCTCGGTGAATTATTGCGTGAAGATGTGATCAAAGAGCTTGGTTTATCCGTTAATGAAGCAGCAGAGTAGCTTGGTATATCTCGTGTAGCACTTTCTAGAGTTTTAAATGGAAAAGCCGCTATGAGAGCTAATCTTGCTATTAGGCTTGAAATGTCTGGTGTAAGCACAGCACGTGCTTGGCTTGCTATGCAAACAAATTATGATCTATCAAAAGCAATTTTTTAACAACAGTCTCATGATCAAGATTGCATAAAAGAGTTTCAAATGGCAGTTAAGTTTTTGCAACAAAGACAACAGGAGAAAATCAACGCAATAGCGCGTGCAAGATCAATAGATATGATACGGTAAGGGCAAGGATAAAGCCTTAAGCTGTATAAGCCCTATTAAGTCATACGGTAAAAGAGAGGTAATCAAAAGAGGGTTTAATATGGGTGTGACAAAAGACGTTGTACGAACCCACATGATAGGACGTAAAAAAGAAGCTGGTGAAATATTAGCAAGTTTAGGACTTACGGTGTCTGATTTCATACGAATTGCTTTGACAAAAGTTGTTGATGAAAGAGGATTGCCGTTTGATATGTCTATTTCTAATGCGAAAACGCTTAAAACTTTTGAGAAAAGTGATAAGGGTTAAGAGAAGTGACAAGGGTAAAGAGATATAGCTGAAGATAGGTAAGATTTGTTTTGTCATTTGGATATTTGATATTTCTGATCATTCACTTCAAATTAGCTTTTCATTTACATCATTATCGTTATGGGTGTTTCCGTATATTGAATGATGTATGCAAACCGTGATTGAAATGGCAGCTTATTGAATTTCTGTGAAAGAAGAAGGCATATCGCCTGAATAATTATTTGATATTGTTTCTTTTATTGCTACTCATTCAGATGCTGGTGGTCTTATGCAAGGGTTAAGAGAAAGCCAAGGAAAGTTAGGTTTAAAAGCATAAGAGTAAAAGTGGGGGATATAAGGTTATACCCTTTTTTGGTGGTTAAAATATTCCGGTGTTGATCGAAGATATTTACAGTCAATCATTTTGAGGTAATTTGACAAAATCAGAAAGGAATGCATTGAAGAAAAATTTAACTGCGCTTTGATGAATATCGAAAAGAATAATAATGGATAAGGCAAATAAAGCAGGATCTCGTATATTACAAGGTGTTTGTGAAGCTTTTGTCTGAAGCTAAAGGTGAAGCAGATACTGAATTTTGTATCGATATTCCTGCAAATGTTGATGTCAAAAAAAATCAGAAAAAATATAGGGTTATAGATATCATTTTCGGCACGTTTTGGTTTTCCTGTGGGGCGCATTCGTGATTGGGAATGGGGATGATATTTTTACTTCTTTTTGCTTGTTGTTTTCGATTATTGACACTGAACTTGAAGCGATTAATCGTGTTTTTAAGAAAGCTCTATTGGTATAGTTTTTGCTTATAAAAAAGGGTGTGAGGGGTAGCGTTTTTTTAAAAAGCATCACGGCGTTTGAAGGGGTCGTAATAGATTTCTGTTACACGAAATTTTCCTTCAAGGCGTTTACATTGGATGATGACATCTATCATCGAGATTAATAAGCCGCGGATATCATCGCGTGCTAAATTACCACCACCGTCACTTTCTTTGACAAGAAGGGTCATTTGTTCGAAGGCTGCAAGTGCTGTTGAGGCGTGGACGGTGGTAATGGAGCCGGGGTGACCAGAATTGACATTACGGATATAGTAAAAGGCTGTACCATCACGCAGCTCTTGGAGAAGGATTCTGTCGGGGCGCATGCGTAAGCCTGATTCAAGCAGTTCTTTTGCGCCTGCTTTTGCTAAGCCTTGGTTATCTTTTGAATAAAAGAGCTGCACTTTGTTGGCGTGCGGAACGACAAGTTCTGGCGTGTCTTCAATGGTGAGAATTCGTTCATAGTCAGGGATTTTTGCAATTAAAGCTTTGGAGAGGGTTGTTTTCCCAGAACCGGTTTTGCCCGATATTAAGATATTTTGTTGTGTAATAACGGCTCTTTCTAAAAAGGTGCAAAAGTCTTTGGCGATAAAGAGATCTGTTAGCTCTTTGTCTGTATCAGAGAGTTCGGATAACCGTTCTGTCATTTGTTGCGTGGGTGTGAAACTGGTGTTTTGGGCGACAGAAAACAGATTGTTTTCATGTAAACTTTCAAGAGAAAAAGTGCGTGATGAAGGTTTACGAATGGTCATGCTAATGGTATTGGCTGCAACTGCTGGAGGCATAACAATTTGTATGCGTTCGTTGTTTGGCAGTGTTGCGGAGAGAACGGGGTTTTCTACACTGATTTTTTGTGTTGTGTAGGCAGCAACAACTTTCGCAATCCCTTCTAGTTCGCTGTAGGTTAGCTCTTTTAAGATGTGGGTTTGCCAACCATTTGGACCCTCAACAATCACTTCGCCTGGGCGATTGACAACAATCTCAAATAAATTCTCATCATTGAGGAAGTCATCTAAGATTTTTAATTTTGTTAAAACGATAGAGGCTCGTTCTATGTTTTTTGCTGTTGGCATAATATACTCTGAACGTGAGAATTAAAAAAAGGAATAGCCTGGCGTAGAACGCGAGAAAGCGTTTCTCTTTTTTCCTGTGATGGTTAATTTATAAACAGAGGAAAAATCGAGATCTTTTGCTACAAAGATGTTGACCAGTTCGCCTTGAAATTTTTCTAGGGTAGGCGGGATGTTGATTTGATTTTCAAGGGCAACGGTGGCTGTATCTTTTCCAGTGTTGTTTGCGCCTTCAAAACCGCCGCCTCCAGAGTTGTTTGAACCTTCTTTATTGGAATTGCCTACTATTTTATTTGTTAGGGCGGTTGTGGCACCATCAATAACGGTCAACAAAAGGGAAGAGCCAAAGCGTTCCCACCAATGGGTGTTGATGTTGCCATCAAAACCAGCTCTTCCTAAACTGTCTGTTGCGGGTGAGGCAAGGTCGATGATGACACCGGTTGGGGTTTTTGCTCTTGTCCAGAGAACAAAGAGGCGGGATTGACCTTGTTTTATCCCACCGCGGTATTCTCCAATGACTTGGGTTCCTTTATCAAGTAAAACAACGCGACCATTGTCGGAGAGGATATCACGGTTGATGATGCAGCTTGCAAAGCCTGGTTGCTCACTGTTTAATGCCGTTTCTAAGATACAGGGGATAGAGGTTCCCATGGCGATGATAAAGTTTCTATTGCCGATGAGTTTTGCTTTTGCTTTTGCTTCTTCTGTTGTGGTAGGTTTTAAGAGGGTCGCAAAATTTTGTGTGTCTTGAAGGGCAGGAGAATTTTGCGCATTCGCGAGATTTTCAAGGGCATGGAATTTTTCAAGGGGGTTGAGAGTCGTGTTGACAATGTCTTTTAATTGAGATTTAGAGCCTTTGGCAAAAGCTAAGACAGGGGCACGTCTTGCGGCATCAAGTAGTGGGTCATCTTTTTTGGGTTCTGGTGCGAGTGGTTGTGGGGGTGGTAAGGTTATTGGCGCTATGTTTGCACGCGGGTCAGAGGGGGCGAGCTCTAAAGGGGCGAGGGAATTGTGAAAGCTTTGTGCTTGTTTTTTATGAGCTTTTGCGGTGTCTTTTTGTTCTGTGGGGGTGGATAAGATGTTCCAGAGGACATAGCCGCAGATTCCTATACAGGCTATTGCGACAACTATTTTTTTGCCGGCGGTTTTAGCGCTATTGTTTTTGCCATCCCCAATAGATCCGCGATCTTCGATGATTGGTTTATCACTCATGTGTTGTCCCCTTCAATTCCCGCTTATTTAAAGATCTGATGCAATTTTACGTTCAACAGCTGGTGAGGTGGTTCCGGTTCCTGGATTAACGCCTTTGNCTGACAATATAAATGGCAGGGATTTCTTGGTTGTTTGGAAATGTAAATGTTGTGGTTTTGCCATTGTCATAAACGGAGGAGGGTTCGAGAGTGATAGAGCCTTGAGCGGTGTAAGCCCAATTGCGAGGTCCGTATATTTCATAAGCGTTGAAGACATTATCAATCCGTTGGGATTGTTGTTTTTCTTGTCGCATAAGGGCTGCGAGTCTTCTTTGTTCTGCTTCTTCTTGTGGGTAGCGAAATTTCACAAGGAAATATGTTTCTTGTCCAGAGGAAATTTCTCCATCTTTAATGATGAGTTCAAATTGATAAGAGCGCTTTGAGCCATCAAGCTTTGTGGTGACGACTTGGAGATTGGTAATGGGTTGGACTTCTCTTGCCTTTAGAAAAAGAATATTACCCGCTGGTGCAACTTCCCATGCAACGCTGTTGCCAATGGCTACATGAGCAATTTCTTCATTGGCAGAAAATTCTATTTGTACGGATGAGCGTATGGAGCCAATAATTTTTGTGACATTATAAGCATCATAATTAATAAAGCGAATGCGGCTATCGCTTGGCGTGCGGGTGGGAAAAACACTGGCATGGCTAGGCGTTAAAGAAAGGGTAATAGCGATGTTAAGAATGAGAAAAAGGAATTTTTTTGTCATGATCAGTTGACCACTTCCGGATCGGTTCTATATTCATTAACGATAAACCCTAGAGGATTTATCAAACGGTTTTGGACAGAGATAGGGGCATTGGTATATTCAAAGGTGAGGGTTGCAACCCAGTGGGTGATGAATTCTTTTTTGTTGTCGTTGTTACGTACAGTTCTGTAGTAACGCACTTGGGCAACATCGTCATTGATAAAGGAGATTGATTTTATTGTTATTGTAACGGCGGCATGTTTATAGAGAATTTGAGGACTTTGGGGATTTCTTGCTCCATACCAGCTGGCAAATCTTTGCTGTTCTTCAGAAGAAGAGAGGAGAGAGACGGTTTGGAAGTTGTGTTGTGTTTCTTCTGTGGTGAAGCCTTCACGGGAGCGGACATATTTTGCAGCAAAGTAGCGTGTGATTGCTTCGTCGACATTGGTGGGACCTTCTTTTAAGGCTTCCACAACTTCGGTGATGCCGGTTGAATTGTCCACACGGATGACAAAAGGTTCCACGGTTTTAAGGGGTGTGAGGGTGATGACCGCGAGAGAAGACATTATTGCAACAGCAACCGCGATGCCGGTAATGGCAAGCGAGACGCGGGTGGTGCGGCGTGAGGCGAGCATGCGATCTTGATCGAACGAGCGCGCTTCAGCGATGTATTGTTCTACGGCATTTTCTTTCATGCTTTTTGCCCGCAATTTTTGTAAGATTTGATTTCTTCATCCGTTAATTTTTGTGCCAGAAGCGTTTCCAGCTTCCCTTCTTTCACGGGTGAAGGTGTGTTGTTACTGATGATAATGGGCGTGGGCGTGGGTTTTTTCCCTTCCCAATTCCACATTGATCTGTTGAGTGGACGTTTAGAATATCCATCACACTTTGGGAGTGACTTCAGTGTGTTTGGTGAAGACACACAGCCACTGAGAAAGAGAAATGGTAAGATAATCCCAATTTTTTTAAATTCCCGCATTTGAACTTAGGCTTCCTTTTTTTTCGAGATGAGTTTTTTTAGACCATGAATTATAGCCTTAGCACCTGCTTGAGCAGCTTTCCCAAACGGTTTTGCTGAGTCTGCACCTAATTTCGCTGCTCCTGTAAGAGAGGCTCCACCAGCAGCTAAAGTTGATGCAATGCCGGGTAAGTTAATGAAGAGGTAACCGCCACAAAAACTAATAACAATAATTCGAAGTAAGGTTAGGAGAATTTCTCCAAAATTTTCTTTAAGGATACTCATTGCAATATCAATATATAAACTGCCTAGTAGAACTATCAAAATTTGTAGAATGATAAAATTGGCAACTTGTCCTAACCATGCTTCTGTAAATCTTCTTGTTGTTGAAAACATATACAGGCTTATAAAGAGTGGACCTACTGATAGGACAAGAAATAAACCAATTTTAGCAAATGTTGATATAATAAAACCAATACCACAAAATATAGTAATAATTACCGTACAGATTGCTCCACCTATCCATATGCCAACAGTATCAAGAACTCCTGCATTTTCTACTTGTTTAAAAATTTTTCCAACCGCATTGTGAAGCATACTATCCCATATACTGGGTTCTAGCTTTGATGTGTGTACAAGATGTGTAATAGCATTAGGCAAATCATGGAAAAATATATCTCTGACCCATGTATTATAGCTAGAAGCATTTGTGGTTAGTGTAACAATGATACCAAGTTTGAAAGCTGTTGCTATAAAATCCCATAATGGTACAGAATAACGACCGTAGATAATATTATAACCAAGAAAAATGATATAAATTGTGGCAGAGAGTTTAATTGGAGCATTTAAACCAGCTGAAAGACCGCCAATACTTTGATCCATTAGCTTTACAAGGGGATCCATGACAGCTTTGTCCATCCGAGTAAAGAAAAATAGTGCGCTAGGTGCCATTACTAGTCCCTTTGTAATATGTAGTGCTCCAATTTCTTGGAAAACTCTTCCTCTTTTTTTATAGTTTATTTTTCTGTTTTTTCAGATTTTTTTTGTTCTTGATTATCTTCAAGAAGTTCATTTGCAAGGTTATGGTAATATTCTTTACGAAGTTCAACTGCTGCTAATCGTGCATTTTCACAGTTTTTTGAATTACCTGAGACTCCACATTTCACAACCCATTCTTCCATCAATTTTTTATCTTTTTTAAATTCTGCGACGCTATAGGTTTTTTCACATCCAACTGTGATGAGCCCTGTGCAAAGTAGCAATGTTGTTATGAGAACTTTATTCATAGATATTTCCCCTTCTTCCTTTCAGTTTTTAAAGTTTGAGCACAATCTTTAAATTATGCTTGTGTTATCGGTTGTTTTACAACCAGTGATGATAAATCTAGGGCACAGACATAATGTTGCCATAAATATAAGTCTAAAATACAAAAAGCTCTTTAAGTTGAGCAGCTAAAGCGCAATAGTGATGCGTAATGGTGCTATCCATTATTTTTGTAAGGGAATACATTACAGTATCATCTATCCAAGTAAATATACCTCTGGTTTCTATT
>NZ_JBHIOT010000070.1:0-10422 GCF_042195745.1 Bartonella sp. AP7XZML | reverse complement strand
GCATCAAGCAAATACAACTCGCCTTTGAATTGTGGTAAGACAATCTCTGTTGTGTAACGGTCATGCCCATTTTTATCTTGCCATTTGCGTGTCTGTAATTTTCCTTCTATGTAAACCTTTGAACCTTTGTTTAGATATTGAAGTGCAATTTTTGCCAAATGTGGATTAAAAATCACCACGGAATGCCATTCAGTTTTCTCTACTTTTTGATGAGTATTTTTATCCGTATAGCTTTCAGAAGTTGCCATACGAAAATTGACTATTTCTGTTCCAGAATTCATTGTTTTGCTTTCGGGATCAGCACCTAAACGCCCGATTAACATCACTTTATTTAGCATGTTTTTTCTTACCTTAAATTTGTATTTTAATACATACAAAATCCTAGCATAATTTGCATATTTTTTTCAATTATTTCAGTTTATTAATAACAGTTTTTTAAGTATTACATTATAATATTATTTGACAAATTATTCATCAAAAAAACATGTCACACAAATGGCACGGCTTTCTTATTTCTGCTTTTAACGTTTCAATAAATATCCTTTCATTAAGAGTCTGTATCAAATTTTTGTTCGATTTATTGTTGACTATCGAACCTTTTTGTGCGATATTCATTTTATAAAGAAAGGGGGAGGCTAAATGAAACGAGAAGCACTGCTTAGAGAATTACGTAAAGAAGCCAGAAATAGAGGCATTCATTACAGTGAAGCTCCTGATGCAGGCAAAGGGTCATATTATTTGGTAACTTTTGGAGACAAGACAACCGTTATAAAATCTGGTGAATTGACCCCACTTTACGTGAAAATAATAAAAAAGCAGTTGAGGGTATGAGTTACTCTCTCAATGGCTTTAATTTTTCGTTTTAAAAGCATTTCGATTATGGCGAGGATACCTAAACATGGAATACACTTATCAAGCAAAACTGGAATCTGATCCAGACGGTGGTTTTATTGTAACCTTTCCAGATGTACCAGAAGCAATAACAGCTGGAGAAAATAGAGCAGAGGCATTAGAGAATGCTGTTGAAGCTTTAGCTTTAGCATTACGGAGCTATTCTATGCGTGGTTTGCCTTTACCAATGCCACAACAGTATAAAGACCTTGTAGAGGTTACTGTAGATGCATGGAATGTTCTTAAACTTGCAGTGGTAGAAGCCTTTAATGAAGCGAATATCACAAAAACAGAATTGGCTAATCGTTTGGGTAAAAAAGAAACAGAAGCAAGACGCATTCTTGATCCAAATTATCCAACTAAGCTTCAAACATTAGAGCAAACACTGAGTGTTCTTGGAAAGAAAGTCGTTATTACAATCAAAGATGCAACCTAATTTCTTCTCCACTTAAAAGCTGGGAAGATGATCATACTTCTTTTAAACTTAAGCAGCTTTTAATAGATCTTCTAAAACTCATATTGCTTCTACAATTAAAATTTTATAGCCTCCACCTTTCACTTGAATGATTCTAAAAGACACGAGATATTTGAGATACAAACCACCTACTTCATAATCACTGAGATAACTTAGATAGTATCTATCGCCCATAAGACTATAAACGTTGTAATTGTGTTAGCTTTATGAATACCATTAACTTCCTTTCTTATAAATATGAAATAGATACAGACTCAAAATTAGTTAATACAAATTGTATCGATAAATTTTTGCAGGAAGGAACGTATACTCTTACCGTGAAGAATCAATGTGCTACCTTAACAATTGAAAAACTTTTTGTGGAATCAAGTACCTACTATTGGGTTTATGTTTTAACAGGAGAAGAAAGTCCTTATAACCCTGAAGTGATTGATTCCGAAAATGGCTTTCAAAGCGTTCCTAACCCGCGTTCTAAAAAACAAATTGAACAAAATGAACAATATTTTGGAGTTTTGATTCCTACAAAATTCATTCTTTTTTCTTCAAGTAAAAAGCTAAACCAATGCTTGCAGTCACACTACAAAGAAAATTTCAAGGAAGAAATTAATATTTTACCTGAGCTTATTGATAAGCAAGATTTCGAAAAAAAATTGCATTCAATTAAAGAAATAAAACTAAAATATAAAAAACAAAAACAATTAGAACTTTTTGGAAAGCAATCAGCAAAATGCTTAGTGGAGTTGGCTAAAGATTCTCTTGATGCATTTCCCACTGATGATGTTACTGAAATAGAACTCAGCTTAGATATCAAATTTAAAGAAGAAAATAATTTAAGGGAATATTTGTGGAATTTTTTAAAAAAAGATAAAAAAAATCCTATATTGCACAAATTAAATTTTGTGGGAGATACATATGATAAGTTCGATGTAATATTTAATACTGAGAGTTTTCAGCATAGAATCCGTATTAAATCATCTAAAGATGATAATGGCAGATATAATAAAGATTTTGTAAAAAAAGAATTGATATTTGAAATCGAAAATTTCACTGTGGCTTTATAATGGAACACTGCAGTGTAAGGATAGATATATTTATTAAATTGCGTGTATACAACATAAGAAAGAGTACACGGCATAAAAAATAATACCAAAGTACAATGTTTAAATACCAAATAGCAATATCTGAGTACCACATTATGGTATCTAATGAAAAAGGAAATTTGTGTTCCACATACCTAAAAATGACAGGCAAAGAAACAGTTTCTTTATAACTATTTGGGAAAATTAAAACGACAAGCGCTAAAATTATTATATTTAAGAGTCGGTGCATATATTGTTGTAAATCACGTGTTAGTTTCACCCAACCCGTTGTATCATCATCTTTATATTTTGGGTTGTTCTGCAACTCAGGAGGAATATTAGAATTGCATAAAATTGCAAAAATAGTTGTTACTATTATCAAACCAACAGATGCGAATGTCAAAATACCCTGAATAAAGTCAATATTTTTTTTAATTCCTGAAAAACATAAAAATATAAAAACTATAATGCCAAACAAGGCTCTTAGTTGCTTATCTGTAAACATACTCATTTCCTGTGAAAAAATTATGATTTCAATTTTTTAAATTATTTTCTGATAGACGGCACAAACTACCTTTAGTTTTTTCGCGTTTGCTTTCCTTTTAATAGCAACGTCTTCTATTGCATCCAGTTGCTTTTAGTTAACCTCATCTATTATTTATCTATAGTTGATGATCGCTTTAAGTACTAAGATCCTCTAACCTTTCATAAAGATTAAAGAAACACTCTGTTTTTTTCAAAAATACACGAAAGAACTTAATGACTGCTGCAATATTTTTTTACATTGATACTAGCTATTTATGTTTTTTAAACAAATATCTCGAAATTTTCACATCCTAAAATTCTTAATTTGTATTAAAGGATTCACTTAGTTTATAAATTTGGTACTGCATACAATTTTAGGAAAGTATTATACCTTAAAAAAACTTTTTAGTCACTCTTAAAACGCATATCTAATCGTAAAATGATCACCACTTTTCACTATTTTGCTAACCTGCAATGTTTTTCACTGTTCCTCCAATACCATTTAAAGTTTCTTCAAGCTCTTGCTTGTGAACAAGCGTTAGTCGTCTAAAGTGCTCTTTCACTGTTTTTTCTTTGAGTGTTTTCTCACGTGTATTTTCAATTGCTTNATTGCTTGACCAGTTACGATATCTTCGACACCCTTTTTCAGAGCATATGCTGAAATCCGTTCCAGCATCATGCTATAGGATAGGACAACGGCTTTGGAATCTGTGTTCGCAGGGACTCTCATGCTTGAGAGTAGGAAAGAAGCTTGCTCAATTTGCTTAACTGAAGCTTTCACAGAGAGCAACGCTTGTAGACGATTGCAAGCATCTAAGGTTTGCGCCTCCTCCTGTTTCGTCAATGTATTCCCAGCTTTCAAAGTCAATGGATACCCCGGACTGATCATTTCCATAATGACCACCTAACCGTTTCTCCTGTTCTAATCTTGCTTTTTTCTGTGCTAAAAAAACACTTTGGATGTGTAACCCAATTGCACCCAGTCCTTTGCCAATCTCGTTTGTTTGCACTTTTTACCTGGGTTTGCTATCCAGTAATTTGTGAACCGTTCAAATTCTGACACTGCCTCATGATGCGTTAATCCTTGATCGATTGCGTATTGCAAATTATGTTCAAAATCCGCAGGTAAGCGAAACCCATCTTTTGACCTAGTCCGCTTCGCTTTTTTGGGAACGTTCTTTTGCTCGTGAATGGGAGGTTGGTTTTCTACACCCGTTGTGATTTGCTCTGGTTGGCTTTCGCAAGCATGAACCTCTGTTGGCTCGTCAATCTGTTCGTTTGTTTCTAAACTTTCAGAACAAATTTCTTTTTTTTTCTAAAACGATAGTTTAGTTTTTTTATTATATATGTTATTGTTAATGACATCATTAAGCATTGCTTCTGTATTGCTAGAATCCTCACAAGCATCATGCTTAGCATCTTGATCATCACTAATTGTTTTTGTTTTATGATGTTTTGCCCATTTTTCTTGCGCTGCCTTCTGTGCTCTCTGAAAATTTATTTAAATTTTCGTTTGAGTTCTTCCTCAACATCTGAATTTCACAAACGACCATCTTCTAAGCAAATGATGTGTCCAAATCTAAATAAATAATCTAATGCCTTTTGAAATCTTTTTACTGAACAACAAGTAAAATGAGATAATATTTGTGAATCATTCAAAAGAGGTTCACGCGTGTGTAACATTCTTATCCGCAACTTCACATAAACATTGACTTCCATAGGCGGTAAATCAGAAAGTTTAAATAGCCATTGGTCTGTATTAAGTCTCGTCCATGGTATTTTACTGGACATGTATACCCCCCTTCTTTCTTTAAATATAAAATTGCTAAAGAGTCTGCTTCGTTGTCGTCTTTAGGCACATGTCTTTGGAACATATCGCCCAGCCTGTCTTTGTCCCTAGATCAAGACAGAAAATCGTGTTAGTCATTTGCTATTCCATTTAAAAATATTTTTATAAAGCCGTTCGACGGTAATTATTTTCGAAATAAAGGTGGAAAATGCCTGATAATGGTGTGCTTCAAAATACAAACAATCAAGTAAACAACATTCCACTACAACCTTTGTTTATTACATCTTGTTATGAAGAGTTTGCTGATGATATTGCATGGTTTAATATTTCACAATATAGCCCCCTTTGATATTAAATTACATTCTGTTTCTGGTGTTTACTGTCGGAAACCATGTAGTGATATTAACTGGGAACATACTAATTCTTGGCCTGAAGTATTTCTTTCTGTTGGTCAATTTAATGCACCTTCTTTACCTTATTGCCATAATATCGAAGATAGAATTCATTTTATAAGCCCACCTGAAGTACCTGCGTCGAAAGTATTATTGTCTATAAATATTCCAGCCCATACAAAAGTTTTGCTATCATAGGTATACAATTTGGGGCCGATATTGATAGAACATATGGGGCTTCTGTTAAACTTACTTTTCAATTTTCTCCAACTTATGATTTCACAAAAATTTTTAATGCTAATATTTTTTTAGAACGTATATTTCCCCTAAAGAAGAAGCCAAACGAATCCAATCATCATGGAATGAAATGGAGGCTGCAACAGATCGATTAAAAGCATATCAATTACGAAGCGCTTCATCTAATATGCAGACCGCTTATTATGCTTCTCGAATAATCCCTGAAATTTCTCTTGGAAAGCTTGTGTGTTACCGTGTACCTCTAAGTACAACTTTGATCCTAAAGCATTTTTAGCTATTAAATGGTTATTTTCATCAAAAGAAAAATTCCAATCAGAATTACTAAAAACAATTGTACAACCATCTGGAAAACCTATTGCATGTATTAAATCTTCTGAAGAGCTAAAAGTATAACGTGGTGGTTTTTTCATTTCCTCCCCTTATGGTTGATGCGTATTTATATGTGCGCTATGGCAGAGCGCGTAGTTATAAGTTTTGAAAAATTGGATTAACTCAATTCAGACACACACTGCACGCATCTTATTAATTTGATTTCTTCTTTTCTTTTTTCGATGAGTTTATCCCTTAAGAAATCAAGCCTATTTTTGACTAAGGCTATAAACAAGATCAGCTCATTTAAGCGATAAAAAGATGACAACTCTTGAGAAAAATAATTATCAAACCAAGTTGTAGTTGTAAAAGCTTGCGTAAACACAGATAAAAACCATTGATTAAAATCATCGTACGGCAATAACGGAAAATATTTTCTATCATCACGCGCAAAGATACTATGCAGCATATAGACAAAACAACCTGTTGATGAGGGATCTATGCTTATTTCAAAACATGCATCTTGAGGCGAAAGGACACCATAATATATGTTTTCCTGTCCAATCTTATTAACAAGATCAATCAACTGGACTTTGCTTATAGTGATCTGTGAGACATCTACTATCTCTGATCTTTCTTCTTTAAGAGTGTGAATGGTGCTGTTGATGTTCATTATTATCTGTAGGGGCAGCAATAAAAGCAGAATGTGAAGATAATTTAGAATCACATGATTGCGTCCTATAAAAAAACGAGAAAAAGTCTTCTGCCTTAATCGGTGCTCCAATTCTTTTAGCTTTATTCAAAAGAATTGGGATATGTTTTGTCGGAATTCTCCCACCAGTTCCACCTTTTGATACAGGACGGAGCCAGACGTACATGCGTGTTCTATGAACCCCAAGCAACTGAGATACTCTACGAACCCCACCTAATAAATTTATTATTTCCGAAAATTGTTTCATAAGTCATATTGTATCTTATTTAGGTACAATATCAATAGAAAATGTAATGAAAATCACAAAAGATTTTTTTTCTAACAAAGATATAATGGAAACCATGAATAACATTATGAAAATTTGGCTAAGTGAAGCCTTACAAGAATCTGGATTATCTCAATCATCGCTTGCCAGACAACTAAGTGAGAAGGTATATCGCCCTATCTACCGCTCTGCAGTCAATAAAATGCTGACAGGTGAACGAGGAATAAGTGCACAAGAAGGTATAGCAATTGAGGAAATCACAAAATACCCACTTCCACGAAAAAAAACTATACCCTTAATGGGTTATGTCGGAGCAGGTTCAGAAATTATCCCCTATGAAGATGGTTGGCTTGAAGAAGTGAAAATGCCCCCATATATTACAAAGGATACATACGCAGTAAAAGTTGAAGGCGACTCAATGGAACCTTTCATTGAAGATAAATCCATTTTATTTTATTCAGAAAACATTTCTCCAAGTTTACTTCTTAATAAAAAAGCAATTGTCTATACGCAAGATGGACGTTGTTTTGTCAAAATAATAAAGCAAGGTAGTAAGCCTGGTTTATTTAATTTAGAGAGTTTAAATAGGTTGTATCCAGAAATAAAAGATATTGCATTAATTTGGGCTGCGCCTATAGACTGGATAAAACCACCGAGATTTTAAAATAGTTAAATCATATGAGCATAATTTTCTTCTTATCGTATATTTCTGTTAAGTAGAGAATTATGCAAATATTTGCAAAATAATCGGTTAGAATATTAAAATTCAATGTAATTAGTATTACTAAAGCTCTAGCTATTCTAAACATATACCCCTTTTTTAGTAATTACAGTTTTAATTTTCTAAGTAGATTTTTATATTTATGTAAAAATTTCTAAAATCGGTACATATGTATTAACATATGTTCTTAAATACACTACATTGGTATCCATAAACCACACACAAACAATTGCCAAGAGGCGTTGGGGAGGAGAAATTATGGAAAATCCAATTCTTATAAATTCCGATGAAATTTTATTAGTTGTCTATAATGATGATCAAAACATTGGTCGGTCAGGACCACTGGATGAAAGCCAAGTTCTAAAAATTATTGACGAGGCAGATGATGCAATCCAAATCTTTCGCATCAATCCTTCTGAAAAGAACTGTGAAGACATTTCTGAAGAGATCGCAGAAGCATATGTAAAAGAAAATATCGAACGTCTCTATGAGGATAGTGAGGTTCATTATTTTATATGAGAAAGTGATGTTACAATAAACTTTTAGGCGAGATCGCAGACGAAAAATATAATGATGAGATTTACGGTACTTACGAACAACAACACCGTTTGCGTCCTTGTGATGTGCTTTAAAAATTCTAAAGGGCGCTTTTAAATGTGCCCCCTTTAATCCATCAATAATTGATTAGAGTAAACTTATGAATACACATGATAATGATAGTGAAGGATATCTCATACCTGAAAACGAGGTAGACAACAAAATCGGTTATGTCCAAAATCTGAAATAGAAACAGATAAAACCGATAATCATTACTTCAAAATTTACGCAGCAAGGAAAATCGCTAAAGCAGAGCGCCATAGAAACTATGGCAGAATATTATACCAAAACTTGTGTTTTTATTAATTTAGGAAGTGATGATGAAAAGCCTTATTGTAACATCTGAAAAATATGAACTTTTTGAAAGGAGTTCATCATGAATACTCTCATAGAGATTAAAGAAGAAGCCATTGATAAGGAAATTGTTCAGACAGTAAATGCACGTGATCTGCATGCATTCTTAGAGGCAAAACGTGACTTTTCCAATTGGATTAAGGATCGTATTACCAGATACAATTTTATAGAAGGACAAGATTTTATAAAAACACAAGATTTGCGGTCACCAAATTTGGCGAGTGCAAAATCTAGAGCTGTTATCACAATTAATTACCATCTCACTTTGGAAATGGCAAAAGAACTTTCCATGGTGGAGCGTAATGAAAAAGGTAAACAAGCCCGTCAATATTTTATTGAATGTGAACGGCGTGCAAAGAAACCTTTAGACCTTACAAACGCTTTGGAAGAGTCTCTCTTTGTGAAAAAACTGCTTTTAGAAAGCGTCACACAATTAGAGACCTTAAAAAGTGAAGTGAGTACCCTTAAACCCAAAGCTGCTGCTCTTGAAAGTTTGCAACGTCATGACGGACTGTTTGGTCTTACAGAAGCTGCTAAAATACTCGAGATGCAACCAAAACAATTCATTCAATTCTTACAGCAAAAAGGTTGGATTTACAGACGAGCAGCAGGTGGAAATTTGCTTCCTTATCAAGACAAAATCCAAAAGAAACTTATGGATTGTCCAACTATCACACTTCAAACCGCAAGTGGAATAGAAAAAGTCATTCCTTGCGCAAAAATCACAGCAAAAGGAATTGGTGTGCTGTCTCAAGAGCTTAAAAGACAAAGCATGCATTAAGAGGAGGTTATTATGATAAAAAAGAAATACAAACTGACTGATGAGACAATTAAAGTTGATAGAATAACGCTTTACCGTATCCGTGCATTAAAAGACTTTGGAGATGTTAAAAAAGGTGATCTTGGTGGCTTTGTAGAGAGTGAAAGAAATCTTAGCCATGATGACAATTGTTGGGTTGGTGATGAGGCGTGGGTTTATGAAATGCATATGTCTATGAAAACGCCAAGGTTTATGAAGATGCCGAAGTCTATAATAACGCAAAAGTTGGTGGTAATGCCATAGTAGCTGGCAAAACAGCATTTTATGGAAGTGATGCTATCTTAAGGTAGGGGCAAAAATCATGGAAAAGAAATACGAATTGACTGATGAAACAATTGAGTTTGAGGGCAAAACCCTTCACCGTATTCGTGTTTTAAGGGATTTTGATGATGTTAAAGCAGATGATCTAGGCGGCTTTATAGAGAATGAAGACAATCTAAGTCATGATGGCAATTTCTGGGTAGGCGATGATGCAAAAGTCTATGGTTATGCCAAAGTTTTTGATGATGCACATGTTTATGGAAACGCTCGTGTAGATGGTCATGCAAGAGTTTATGGCAAAGCCAATGTTTTTGGTGATGCTTATATTTATAACATTGCTGATATTTACGAAAATGCACAAGTTTCCGGTGGTGCATTTATTAGTGGAAAAGCTGAAATTTATGGAAATGCCAAAATCTATGGTGATGCATTTATTCATGGAAACGCAGAGATCATCAATGATGAAATCATCATAACGGGCGTGAGGCAATAAACCATGGAAAAAAAATACGAACTTACTGATGAAATAAAAGAATTTCATGATGCAAGAACCGATAAAAGTAAAAAACTTTATCGCATACGTGCATTAAGAGATTTTAGAAATATTAAAAAAGGTTACTTAGGTGGCTATATACAAAAAGAAGACAACCTATCGCATGAAGGTGATTGTTGGGTTTGGCATAAAGCTATAGTTTATGGTGACGCTAAGATTTTCGGCAATGCACAAGTATTTGAACGCGCAAAAATTACAGGCAGGGCGCGTGTTTATGAAAATGCAAAAGTTTGCGGTGAAGCATATGTTGAATATGATGCGCAAATTTACGGCAATGCACAAATTTATGGTGAGTCTCGAGTTTTGGGCCATGTTTATGGCAATGCCCGTATCTATGGAGATGCTTCTATAAGTGATAAAGCACACATTTCCGGAAATATGAAAATTCTAGATGGAGTATATATTTTCGATAATGTAAATA
>NZ_JBHIOT010000069.1:671-13356 GCF_042195745.1 Bartonella sp. AP7XZML | reverse complement strand
GTCACAAAAGAAATTAGGCAGTCAGTTAGGTGTGACTTTTCAACAAATCCAAAAATATGAAAAAGGCTCTAATCGTATAGGCGCAGGGCGTTTACAGGAAATTGCCGATATTCTTAATGTTCCTATTGCCTTTTTCTATACGGATCTCTCGACAAAAGAAAACGTCTTGTATTGCTGTGATGAAGGGATCGCAAGCAAAGAGGAGCACATCCTTTTGAAAAGTTTTAGAGAGCTCAAAGCTAAAAAGCAGAAAGCAATTTTAAGATTAAATTTTCGTTAGAATCAAAAAAAAGATTAAAGAGGCTCTTGCTAAATAATAAATTATTATATAAAGCTTTTTTTAGAGAAGGGGGTTAACATTTCTCCTCCCCCCCCCCGCAGAAATGTCCAAATAAAACCTCCTTCTCATCGTTTTAAAAATCACGAAAATTTTTATCCTTTATCCTTTATCTTTTATTTTTTTTTAAAAGAGTGACTTGTTTGTGCTAGAAAAGTTGCTGTATTAGGCAAATTGGAGGGCGGGGTGTTTTTAGTAGGGATTTGGGAAGGGCTGGAAAAGTCGTCTTGCCAAATAGAGTTCTCAAAAGGAAATATTGGAAAGAAACTATCAAAGGGGCGGCTTAAAAGAAGCTACCAAAAATCCGGAACTTCAGGCTTTAAATGAGGACCAATCCGTACCGCCGAGACCTTTTCTGCTAAACCGGTGCGATCTGAAATCTCAACCGCTAAACCACAAAGGGTGGCGGGACCACACGCCGGTTCAAAACGATCTTGCTTTGTCTTATAAAGAAAACGGTGTAAGGGTTCTTCTTTATCCATTCCAAGAGAGGAATTATAATCTCCACACATGCCTGCATCTGTTAAATAGGCGCTCCCACCTTCTAAGATTTGCGCGTCAGCCGTGGGAATATGCGTATGGGTGCCAACGATAACACTCACACGACCGTCAAGAAAATGGCCAAAACATTGCTTCTCGCTTGTCGTTTCTGCGTGAAAGTCAAAAATAATCGTATCGGCTTGCTCCATCAACGAACAGGCAAGCAGAATATTTTCCGCTGTTTCAAATGGATCTTCTACTTTACACGGCATAAAAACGTTGCCCAACAGATTGGCGACAAGAACACGGGCGCCATTTTTTGCCGTAAAAACACCAGAACCTTTTCCAGGAGTTTCTTTCGAAAAATTGGCAGGGCGTAAAAAACGATCACTCTCATGGGCATACTGCAATGCTTCTTTGTGAGAAAAAGCATGATTACCTGTGGTGACAACATCAACACCGGTTATCAAAAGATCTTGATACGTTTCTTGTGTGAGACCAAAACCACCAGAGGCATTTTCACCATTTACCACAACAAAATCAAGCTGCCATTTCTCAATCAGTTGAGGAAGGTGTTCAAAAACAGCTTTACAGCCTGTGCTACCAACAATGTCACCTAAAAATAAAAAACGCATAGGCGCTTTAATCACATTTTAACATTTTAAGAAACCTTTTTCTGTAAAAATTCCTTGTACCTGTAGATCATATTCTGTCGGAGGAATAGAGGAAACCTCCTGACATGAAAATCCTATGCCCCATAATATCATTTGATGCCCTTGTTTTTCAAGAGCTGCAATAGCACGGTCATAGTATCCTCCTCCATAGCCAAGACGGTGACATTGACGATCAAACGCAGAAAGTGGAACAATAATATTATTGGGGGCAACAACGTCATTGTCTGCACCCGGACCAAAGGTGCCAAAACGCATGGGCTCTAAAATCGTGCTGGGCGAAAATGCACGGAAAATCATGGTGGTGGAATCAAGAACTGCTGGTAAGGCTAAATGCCCACCGCGTAACGCTACAGCATTCAGTAATGGACGCGGGTCAATTTCCGATTTAATGGGCCAATAGCCTGCTAAAATGAGGCGTGAAAAATCGGTGCCCTTCTTTTCAAGGTATTCAATAAAGTGGCAACAAGCATGCTGCGAAAAGAGTGCACGCTCTTCTGTTAAAAGAGCATCACGACGCGATAAACCGCTTTTGCGTTGCTGTGTGCGAAGGGATGAAGCAGATTCATAGAGGGGATTATTTGTCATTGTCTCGTCAATTGTTTTATAAGATGCTGGTATTTTATCCATTGTTGGCGTTTTGTAAATCTCTGTATGGACCAAGAGCTGTGCTCATGAAAAAAAAGCATGAAAAAAAGTGTGTGCTCTTTAGGGGGCATCTTGGTGCGACAAGCCGCTTTTGCGTTGCTTGCGTGCGAAGAGGTGAAGCAGATTCACAGAGGGGATTATTTGTAAGTGCTGTTTGTTTTATAAAATAAAGCCTATCGTAATTTTTATTTCTTGAAAAGAGAGTATCGTCATTGGTCTTATGTAAAAGGACGCTCTCAATTTTAGCTGGAAAAATTTGATGTAAAAAAGTTATATAAATAAAGGGTGATCCACAACAGCCGATGGAAAAAGCTGATCCCGGGAACCTATACAAATAGGTGGGCGCCATATGAAAAAGCCCACGGGCTTGATCAGGGACAGCTCCCTTGGAGATCATTAAGGTCTCAGGAATACGTTATTTCCTGTCGAGAAGCGCAGAACACCCTCCTTAATATAAAACAATTTCAGAGCTTCTGCTAGAGATAAAATAACCTCGCTCTCTTCTTTTTCATAAAGTATTTCAGGAGAGATTGATGATATTGTCGGTGGTTGCTCGAAATGGCTGTATGATGGATGGCTTATTCAAAGTAAAAAAGCAAAAATATGAGTGGGGGTGGGTGATTGAGTGACGTAGAACGGTTTATTGGCAATGGCTTGATTGGCTCTTTTGGGACAGTGCTTGATTTTTATGTTTCGGGGGTAATGCTTGGAGGAGTTTTGAAAGGAATATTTCTTATTCAAGGATGTTGGTTGAATTGGTGTTGCACCTTTGAAGTTTTTGCTTTGTGAAGCCATATTTCAGGGCTGTTTTATCAACTTTGAGGGGTGGAGGAGAGCCGATACGGTATGTGCTGCTATGGTTGAAGCTCAAAAATAAAAAACAGACGATGACAGTTTATCAGAGGCGCTAAGCGATGTTTTAAGCTTTTTTCAAAAAGTATTTTTTGAGGATCGTGTTTACAAATTTTTTTATCCATGATGGAAGGTGTGAAAAGAAGAAACGGCTGAAGAGGACTCCGGCGTGGAAGCGTTTGCTTGCTATGAGAAGAAATTCTGTAGGGAGTATATTGGCAGTGTTTGGAAGATGCCTGCAATACAAAAAAAGTCCAAATTCAAAAAAGGCACTGTGAATTGTGTGGGGGGTGATGGTGTGGTTATAAGCAGGGGCAGTTTATTGAGTGGAATGTGAAACAGGTCTTTGCCGTCTTATCTAGGTTTGAAAGGATGCCGTAAAGTGTCTTGTTCTTGAATGGTTTCAAAGAGCTTGTGGTGATTGTTCGTCTAACAGAGCTTGCACGCGCTTTTGAATCCTGCGCATTTGTGGAGTGTAATCCAATGCTGTTTCATCAATCTTAAGAGCCAAGTTTTGGACGCTCTGTTGCTTCCATAGTAATGGCTAAGTTTCAAAAAAGGCACTGTCAATTGTGTGTGGGGGGGGGTATAAGCAGGGGCAGTTTATTGAGTGGAATGTGAAGCCGGCTTGCGTCTTATCTAGGTTTGAAAAGATGCCGTAAAGCGTCTCGTTCTTGAATGGTTTCAAAGAGCTTGTGGTGATTGTTCGTCTAATAGAGCTTGCACGCGCTTTTGAATCCTGCGCATTTGTGGATAGTAATCCAATGCTGTTTCATAAGCTTTAAGAGCAAGTTTTGGACGCTCCGTTGCTTCCATGACAACGCCAAGTTCAAAAAAAGCACTATAATTGCGCGGCTCAAGTTCAAGAGCATGGTTGAGATCAAGCAGGGCAAGCTTGAAATCGTTCAGTTGAATGTGAATCCAAGCGCGTCTTATCCAAGCTTCAGAATGAGTAGGTAAAAGTGCAAGAGCATTGTCAATATAATCAAGCGCAAGTCCATAATCGTCGCTGTTGAGTGCATTTTCAGCCCATGACATCAAAAGATCAATCGTCTCGCTCCCCGATTGGGACCATAAATGTTGAAGCTGTTGACTGATCTTTTTCGCTTTAGCAACATCAGCACAATATTTCAATTCTTTGAGTAAACGTGAAATTTCTGCTTCTTTGCGCTGCTTAACTCTGTCAACATGGGAAAGCTGCTCTTTGTCAAGATCTTCAAGAATAACCGCCGAAGTATCAGAATCGGAGGGCGTTGAGGAAGGGGGAGGAGAATTGGGAATAAGATCATCTAACGGTAAAAGCGATTGTGGAGAAGGCCGATCTTCAGGAAGAGAAGGAGGATTTTGCCCATAGCTCGAGGGAACAAAACAAAAAACGCCAACAAAAAAAAGAAAAAACGCACGCTGAAAAATACAGAAAAAACGCAGCTGAAAAAATCGAAAGGCTTTTAAAAAAATAGAAGAATCCATAAAAACAAGCCCCCAAAAGATAAATCACCAAATATTATCAAATACTAGACTTGTAATCAACGGACTTATAACCAAAAAAACGCAAGAAAAATTTTTTAAGCCTACAATCAAAGTAGGCATAAAAATATTGATCCTAAAGAAATTAGTCCTAAAAGAATTAGCCCTGACGTGCTCTAAAACGTGGGTTCGTTTTATTAAGAATATAAACACGACCCTTACGACGCACCAAACGATTGTTACGGTGGCGCTCTTTTAGTGCTTTAAGCGAATTTTTAATTTTCATCATATTCACCGTTTAAATAGTTTACGTAACACAATACTATAATACAATATTAAAACACGAAAATACAATATTACAACCCCAATAGACTGCTCACTTTAATGAGCATTGCATTGCGATATCGTACTTGCATGATAACATCACACGATACACTTTTTCACTGTGATCACAAAAAGAAAAGCGCACTCTTAAGGTACGCATTAACCACTTCATTAGCACAACGATAAGTGAAAATTGCAAAAAAGTAGGAGAGATTTAACAAGAAGTCTTATTCTTGTCAAGGGTATATCCCTTACAAATTCCTTAGGGTGTGTTAAGGGTTGGCCTTGAAGGTAAAAAATTTCTCGTAAAGAAGGACACAAAAAAGCACAAAGAGTGAAAAAAAGTAAAAGCTTCCTATTTGTGAGAAAATAATCCTGTTTTTTCGTAACATATCATCGTTAAGTAAGGCTCATGTAAAATTTATAACATGAGGTGTTTTTTGTTCGTGTGTGAGGATATTCTTAAGGCTTATTCTTAAAACCTAAAAAATAAACCGCATGATGATGACAAAGATGATGAATTGATAAGGATAAATTTCTATTGTTCAGAGAAAACATAGTAAAATAAGAGTTTTGCATAGTCTTAAGGTTTTCTCATTGCAAATCTGTGTATCTTTAAGCATAGCATTCGCTGCTTGCATATCATAAGCGGGATTGATCTATGGTAAAGATACTTGAAGATAAGGAATAAAACGGTCTTTTATGAATGCTTTCAAGTACAAGAGAGTGTTGTAACATTGGGGGCTGACAAAGCGGTGTGATGAGGTTGGTGTTTACGCTTCATAAGCTTGAAGAGGGGTGGTGCACTATGAATGTTTAAGCTATTACCGAGAGCTTTCACTCTATGACGGGGGCTACTGTTGTGAAGTGGTGGCAATGTGCATTGGCCAAGTGTTTCTTTAAAACAAGTGCGTAAATTGGCAACACAAGTGTCTTCTGTTTGAGGCTTTTATTTTACGTGAGGGGTGAGAGGATGTTTGGTTTGGGAATGGATAAGCTTAGTGCTGTAATCATATCCTGTAATTATATCTTTGACGTGGAGATCAGGGACGGAGCGGAGCGCTCGGTACTTTTAATGAGGGATTAAATCTGTGCTGTTAGAGTGAAAGATTATGCATAAATTTCTCTTTTAAGGCAATAGTTTATGATTTTTTGCAACCCAATTATTTCTATGTGGGTGGAGTGCTGGATATTGTCAAACGGAGGGGGAATTCAAATTATCCGGTGAGGGAACCAGTATAGTGAGAATATACTTTGGCTCTTGAACGTGGATAGTTTGAATTCCTTTTAATATCCATGCTGTAGAAAAATTTGATCTTCCCAAGGGTGGTCTATGATGATGTTTATTGAAAGAGTGAAAGGTTCACATTGTCTGGCGATAAACGTAATAAAAGCATGTCATAATACCAATTTATATACATGTTGCAAATGCCAAAGAGAGCTGACGTAATGATCATTGGTATCCCGATCGATAGGGGTAATGACTCTCTTCCTACTGCGAGGTATGTTAGACAAAGAATTCCTGCCATTAATAAAAAGCCTATCGCTAGGATTTTTATTACGAAAACAATGGGTTTACGAAAGGTTAAAAGAAAGAGGAACAACATATGTCTAAATGGACCCCTTTACGTTTTTGGGGAGGAACAGACTGTGCCGCATTTAAAGTTTCTTCTTTATTTTCATTGTTTTCATCTTTGAGTTTGTTTGAAGAGATACCCTCCATTATTTTCCCCTTTTGTATGGTATCTTTGCTATAAAAAGATCTAAGTTTGTGCTGAACGTTAATCACATATTAAGATAAGATACAAGCGAAATTATTTTATTATTGTTAGAAGTGAAGTATTTTTTCGCATAATGAGCGTTTTAAAGGCAATGATAGTGTTAAAATAATAGTATTAAAAAGTATAGTTTAGCTTTATCAGGATAATAAAATAAACATTTATATTTATAAATTATTAGGTGCTCTTGAAAGAAGCTTGGATTGAGAAAAATTGTGGGAACTTCATGAAGCGCTGGTCTGTTGGGGGTGACGAATGTCATTGCTGAGCAGGATTAGAGAGTTACAGACAATCTCTTATGGGTGGTTAAGAATATGCGTAAACAAAGTGCGTTTACGATAAGGGGAGTTCATAAAGAATTGTGCGAGATGCAATAAAGAGATGCCATAAAACCAATGCGCATTATACGGTGGTGATGCACCTTATAATTCATTGTTTTAACAGGATTAAAAGGTAGGAAAATGGATGCGCTGAAAAGAGAGGGGGCGTGAGAGAAGAAAAATTGATCTGAAAAGAAGAAACTTAAGCCTTTGGGGAGAAGTTCAGGAAACCTTTTCGAGGAATGTGTTGGGGGGGAATTAACGAAAGGAGAAAATCTTCTATCCGTTGAAGGAAAAAGAGAGAGGAGAAAAAGAAGAAAGTTGCTATGCTGGAGGGGGCTATCGTCTGGCTGATATTGGGCCGAATTCTCGAGAGTTGTTTGGGGAGAGTAATACGTTTTACCTCTTTGCAGCGATTTTATGGAAAACAAAACGATGCTTTTGTGAAAATGCTTTTGTGAAAAAATGAACATAAGAAGAGAAGCTAGAGACAATAAAAGCGCAATCATGGGGATTGGTATCTATGGGGTGCAATAGATCAGTCTATTTCTTAAAGATTGGCATTAAAAGAAAAATGAAGGGGCTGCGTATGTTATAGGGGAATATTTATGCTGTGGGAGGTGGAGGGGTAGTGAAGTTGGGGGCTGGTGGATTGTTTTTAGCCGTGGGGGGATATTTTTGAGAAAAGGAAGAGGAGAAGAGCTAGGGGGTGGAGTTGAAGGGTTGGGAGCGCTTGTTGTGCTGCTTGGATATCGGTGTGGAGTGAAGTTTTGTTTTTGAGGGCGGATGAGATGTTCGTGTAGGATGAAGCGGTTTGGAGGGGAAAGAGGTGATGTTTTTAAAAGAGCAGTGCTTGTAGGAGGGCGTGAAGCCCTGCTAGGGGCGAATTAAAAGGTTAGGGGCGCTTTTGAAGCCGATGGTTATCGGTGTGGGGGAGAAGTTGTTTTTTCAGTTCATTGGGGGGAAAAGTGTGAAAAAGTATTTGTATATATGTGGGCTTAAGATTTGTTGGCTGGTCCCAGTAATTGGATGATATGCCCCATTTTGCGGTTGGGGTGAACAGTGCTTTTGCCATATAAATGGATCGAGGTGCGCTCTTGCTTCAGAAAATATTTTAACGTGCTAAAATTGTTACCAAGAAGATTGGTCATTTGGCAATCGCTATGGCGATAGGGACTGCCTAAGGGAAGTCCGCAAATAGCACGGATATGCTGTTCAAATTGTGAAGTTATGCATGCCTTTTGTGTCCAATGACCAGAATTATGGACACGCGGTGCTAATTCATTCACTAAAAGATGACCATTCGTTAAGACAAAAAGTTCAATACAAAGAACACCAACATAATCGAGGGCATCCATGACTGTTACACTGATTTCTTGAGCTGCTTTTTGCACGTCAAGTGGAATATGTGATGGAACAAAGGACTTATGAAGAATACCATTTTTGTGTTGATTTTCAGGGCAGTCATAAAAAATATGTTCTCCTTGTTTTGTACGTGCCGAAAGAACCGAAATTTCCGATAAAAAAGGGACTATTTCTTCTAAAATACAAGGCTGTTCCTGAAAAGTCCTTAAGGCTTCGTCAAGGGTCTGTTCATCTGGGTGATCAAGCTTGATCTGGTTTTTTCCGTCATAACCAAAACGACGCGTCTTTAAAAGACCACGTCCGCCTAAGGTATCAAGAGCGGAAAGAAGAGAAGAAGAATTGTCAACAGCGTGCCATAACGCGGTGCCAATCCCTTGATCACGCAAAAATTGCTTCTCAAAAAGTCGATCTTGCGTGATCTCTAATGCTTTGGAAGAAGGATAAACAGGCTTACTCTTTTCTACATATTGAACCGTTTGAAGCGAAAGATTTTCAAATTCATAGCTGACAACATCACACTGAGAAATAAAATGATCTAAAGCTGATATATCGTCATAGGAGGAAACAATATGGTTGTTTGCTGTTTGAGCGGCTGGGCAATCGGCTTCAGGGCAAAAAATAACGGTTCGAAATCCTAATTCTGCAGCCGCCATGGCGAGCATCCGCGCTAATTGTCCCCCCCCGATTAAACCAATGACGCTGCCTGGAGGTAACATGGTGAAGGGAGTGGTGTTGGCTAAGGTGGTGTTGGACGAGGTGGTGTTGGTTGAGGAGGCGTTGGCTGAGGAGGTGTTGAAAAACGGTGCCATTTTAAACCTCCGTTACAGGCGTTTGGGCGACATTGGCTGTTTGTTGTTGACGCCAATCTTCTAATCGTTGGGCGAGATCATGGTCATAAACGGCCATAACGGCTGCGGCTAAAAGGGCTGCATTAATTGCACCTGCTTTGCCAATTGCTAATGTGCCGACGGGTATCCCTGCTGGCATTTGCACGATTGAAAGCAAAGAATCTTGACCAGAAAGAGAGTGAGAATGCACTGGAACGCCAAAAACAGGAAGAGGAGTAAGGGCTGCTAACATACCTGGAAGATGCGCTGCACCCCCCGCACCGGCAATTAAAACTTTAAACCCTGCTTCTTTTGCTTCTTTTGCAAATTGATAAAGGCGTTCAGGAGTTCGGTGTGCTGAGACAATATGCGAACTATGAGAAATACCAAGATTCGTCAAAATATCTGCACTATGGCACATCGTTTGCCAATCCGATTGGCTCCCCATTAAAATCGCCACATCACATGATTTTTTCATCATTCTCTATCCTTTTCAAAGGTTCAATGCGATTCTTTATCATTATTTTTTTAAAGTTTTATATTCTTTTTGCAAAGCCAATTGATGACAGAGAAACAGTTATTTTTCAAATAAGGCGGAAAGCTAAAAATTTAAAGGGGATCTCGAGAGATGAAAAACTAAAGTATTGAAGGCATGAAGCACTTCTTGTGAGGGGGAGGGTAATGTCACGGGGTGGCGTGGGACCCATGAGGCTGTTGAGCTTGCGGTATTGTCTTTTATTTAAGATAAGAGGGAAAAATGTATTGGGGAAAAGCCATTGATTATAAGTTTTTTTAAAAAAAATGTCTTATTTTTTATTTGCTAAAATAAACAAGATCACCATATGATATAAAATCTGTTGCAATTTGAAACATTGCTTATGAGAAAAAGAGATTTTTATGTCAAAAATGTGTTGCAAAATGAGGATATTCTTTTGAGAAAAAAAGAGATGTATATCTCTCGATTTCAAAGCCTATTTATTTTGTTGTTCAAGTGATTCTTTTGTGAGTGGGGGATATAATCTTTATAGGGGATATAATCTTTATAGGGGATATAATCTTTATAGGGGATATAATCTTTATAATTGTCGATATATCTTTAACAATGGCTGATATAAGGGGAAGCGAATAATCAATGCTTTTGTGCTTTTAACGCTTTTGTTGAGATGTGCTTCTGAGCGATTATATCGTTTTTTCACTTAAATATAATGGCAATATCAATCGCGAGTGACGAATTGTGAATAATAAATCCATGGTCTCTTTTTTGCCCAATTTTGTAATATGGTGAACGCTGAAATAAATAAGAGTTAAACAACGGATGTAAAGGAGATTTAAAAGCTATGTTTCTTCCATTTTTAATCGCTTTAGGTACTGCAGTAACGACTATGTGTGGCAAAAAAAATATAAGTTATGCTTTGTGGGCAATTTTATTCGTTGTCATTCTTCTCACTTTCAATCATCACGCAACTTCTACTTTAAATTTATCTTTTTGAGAGAATAGCCATGGAACATGTTGAACAAAAAAATCCTCACTTCGTCATCTTTATGAATACGCTAGGACTCTTTGGGTTATCTATTGTCTTGGTGGTGGCTTTTTATTATCAATTGGTAAAGTTTGAGTTACCTTGTCCCCTTTGTTTGCTGCAGCGCGTTGGATTGATGCTGGCAGGTTGTGGGTTCTTACTCAATATTCACCATAAGGTGAAAAATACCCATTATGGTATGGTTATTCTTGGTTGTATGGTAACCAGTGCTGTGGCAGCACGGCAAGTGTTTTTGCATATCACACCCGATGATTTAGGATATGGTTCAACATTCTTTGGATTGCATTTTTATACTTGGGCTTTCATTATTTCTGTCCTTTGTATCTTTGCTGTCTCATTTGTCATGATTTTAGGCGAGTTGGCACACAAGTTCAAAGAATTTTCTCCTTTTCCAGTCTTGAGTAAAGCGGCAAGTTTCTTATTTGTGTTTTTGATTGCGGCAAATTTGATTTCTACCATACTGGAATGTGGTGGTGGGCAGTGTGCCGATGATCCTGTAAGGTATGAATTGTTATCAAATTGGTTCCCTTCACAGTCTTGAAATTTTTTAATAATCCCTCATCATAGTTTTTATTGTTAAAGAGGCGGAAATATTTAAGAATCCGCTTCTTTTTTATTTATTGGGAAGACATTTTAGCAAGATTGTTCGATAATCTGATCTTTTATACCAACGCTGGCTTTTATGAGCGCTGGCGATTGATATTTTTTTAGCGAAGACTTGTACTGTGAACCTTTTATGCTGTCTTTTGAGAGAGATGAAGGGATTGATTGGCTTGGAGGCGTTTGTAGAGAAGCCCCGGACTTTTGAGCCGCGTAGGTTAAGAAGCCTCGTTTTTTAAAGGTGCATTAACGATAAAAATTTTTTGTTCTTGATTTTTCTTAACGTTGTGTTAAATTGATCTTTGTATTCATTTTGGTGCTTCTAAAGCGTTTTTATTGCTTCTAGAGGGATTAATTTAAAATTTTGAAAGTTATGTGAATAATTTTCTGCAGAGGTTTGTTTATTAGAAGCAAACCTTTTTTTTTATCTAAGTTTTAGATGTTTTCTTTCAGTGTGAAGCCTTTTTTTAGAAAAAGGTAAGCGTCTTGATGATGACTCTCTTCTTTATTAATATATTGATTTATAATAATAAATAACCATTTTTTACCGTGAAGCGCGTTGCTGAATATAATAAAATTTCTCATCACCAGTTCTCTCATATTAAATCAATTAAAATTACTTGGCTTGTACATCATAAGTGGTGGGGCGTGCATGTGGGTCAAAACTGTACAAGAAAGGCAAGCCTTTAATGAATTATCTCTTGAACAGAAGGCTGTCTGCAACATTGGGAGCTGGCAGAGTTTTTGTGATGATGCCGGCCTTGTTCTTCCATAAGCGTAAACGTGTTTTTCCATAAGCGTAAAGATAGGGGAGGGCTGAAAGGATTTTATATACTTCATGGGGGCTTACCATTTCTTTACGGGCGGCGTTTTGCAAAATGGGTGTGATGAGCGTTGAGAGATCTTTCTTTAAAACAAGCGCGTGAATATGCAACACAAGTCTATTCCTTTTGGTGCGTTTTGTATTACGAAAAAAATTGATTTATAAAAAGGAGTTATCGTTGTGGATGTTGAACGAGAAAAACGAAAAGCTTCTCTCATTTCAAACTTTCTTATAGTCAATTAATTAAATGTGCTCTTCTACGTTACAAAAAAGCACTGGGTGTAAATAAAAATTCTTTTAAAAGTCGTAAAATGCTTCTTATGCACCCTTTTGATCGTTAGAATTTTTCGAAAAATTTTATGCTGCTCAATACAATAATAGGGCGGTTTATATCTATGATTTCAGTGAAAATAGGGGGAGTTAGATGAAAAGGGAGGCGAGATTTTAATGACAGTTGTTGAAAACGTTATTGTGTAATGCATTTTTTACAGATTTTCTGCTTTCTGTAAATATGTAAAAGCGTAAAAACGGAAATGTGCAAAAAAGGAAGCTGGGACTTTATGTGGGGTGTATGATTTTATCATGGCATGGAATGTGGAGAGAAGATTGGGGGGATGAAGAGGTGGGGGTGTTGAGGAGAGAGGGTGTGGGG
>NZ_JBHIOT010000069.1:0-620 GCF_042195745.1 Bartonella sp. AP7XZML | reverse complement strand
GGGGGTGAAGAGTTTATGAAGGGAGGGGAGTTGGGATGAAGAGGCGGGGGTGTTGAGGAGAGAGGGGTGGGGGTGAAGAGTTTATGAAGGGAGGGGAGTTGGGATGAAGAGGTGGGGGTGTTGAGGAGAGAGGGTGTGGGGGGTGAAGAGTTTATGAAGGGAGGGGAGTTGGGATGAAGAGGTGGGGGTGTTGAGGAGAGAGGGTGTGGGGAAAGTTATTTTTGAAGTGGGATTGACCGGTGCTTTGCGTGATCTTACTTTAGGGTGGTGAAGGGGCAAGAATATTTTAAAATAGGAGGTATCTGTCGCGTTTGATGCAACATTATCCTTTGTGGTGTCGTGATCTGAAATCAGCAGGGGAATTGGCTAGAGTAAGAAGCTGTATTGTTGACAAACCTATGTTTACAAAGCGGTGCGAGAGGAATTTGAAAGTTTCGTTTGGCTGCTTTCTGTAAATGTGGAGAAGCATCAAAACGTTGATCCGTAAAATAAAAACGTATATCCGTAAAATGATGCGGAGGATTTATGCTTTGTGTGCGCTTTTGCTTAATCAGAAATCAGCCACAAGATTGCTTTTTGTTTTTTCGGCTGGAGCTCTCTAAAATTTTTCAAAAGTGAAT
>NZ_JBHIOT010000068.1:0-126223 GCF_042195745.1 Bartonella sp. AP7XZML | reverse complement strand
ATGCTACCTTTGTGGGCTTGCATATTAACAGCGCGTCCTGCTTCTATGCTATCTGTTACCGCTGTAGAGGTCTGAACAGAGGCTTCTGCCTTCTCTGTCTTAAAGCCCACGGTTACGCTAGCAGAAACATCAGCAATATCACGAATAGACTGTTTGTTTCCACCTTTCATCCCATTATAAAGACCTTTGCCTTTGCTATAGAGGTCATAGCCTTTTAGACCAGCAATAAGACCATTGCCGATTTTGTGTTTTGTATCCCCATGACCAAAACGTTTGACTGCATCCTTTACATCTTTTACTGTACCAAGAATATCCACATTGACAGAGCCTGTCACACCAGCAAAAGACTTTTCATGCTTTTCTTTTGCGTTAGAGGTATCATAGCTTTCTGATAGGGTGATATTATTGCCGGCATCAATGTTGACATCACGATCCGCCGAAACAATGGCTGCTTGCATATTTACATCATTGTCAGCAGTAATCTGCACATCTTGGCGTGCCGTGATGTGTGATTGTGTGGAAGTGGTTTCCCATTGATCGCCCGTATCTTTGGCGCTTGCAATTCCAACCCCCAAGGAAGCACCGCTGTTGCTCTTTTCAAACTGAAACCCAAAGCCTGTACGTTCTTCCTTTGAGCTTGCCCTATGGCTATTATGACCAACAAGCACATTGACATCACGAGCTGCCGAAAGGTTAATATTCTCACCTGCAAGATCAGAGCCAACAATTGTCACATCTTTTTTCTTGGCAGTGATGGTGATCGTACCATCCGCATTGAGAGAAGAACCTTGATGCTCAAAACTCTCTTCATTTTCTGTCTTTCCCTCACTCCCGTATATCGACACAAAGCCCTTGCCTGATCCCACACCAAAACCCGTTTCATGCTCCTCTGAATGGCTTTTATGGTGATCTGTCATGCCATCAATCGTCACACTTTCTCCACTCACATTGATATCTTGACCGGAAAGCAGATGAGAAGCCGTGATTATGGTCTCTTTGTCTGATTGCGTGATAATATTTCCCGTTGCCCCAAGGATAGAGGAGACCGTTGTGGTATGCGATTGAGATGTATCGGACGATTTCTCATGCAAAAAGCCACTTGATGACGATTGTGCTTGCTGGTCCAAGTGTTCTTGGGCACCTTTTATGACAATCTTTCCCCCAGAGTGAATGGTAATATCCGCTTGTTTCTGTTCTCCTGGTGCTTTCTCTCCTGACGTTTCCTCTGCCTTACCGGCTATGAGCGTCGAGGCTACAACTTCCGTGTTGTTTCCTGAGTCAATGGCAATGCCTTCACCCCCTGTTATGCTTGATCCCACAACTTGGCGCACATCCATCTTGTTATGCTCAGATTTGCTGCTACTAAACACCCCTCCCTCTTTATGGTACGACATCTCATAATGTAAGCTATCCTCTGCATTATTGATGAGAATATCGTTGCTGGCTTTCAGCCCCACCTTGCCATCAGCCGCAATGGAACTGCCTGTGATGCTAAGGTCATGCGATTTCCCATCCTGCCCTGCAACAACAGTGGTGTCACCTCCCGATTTTATCGAAGAGCCAACGGCATGAGAGGCTTGCATATCCACTTTCGTGTTTTTGGTGCGAAGATGATACTCCATCTCATCGTTTCTCACCCCTATTGTTACCTCCCCTTGGGCGCCAAGAGCAACATTGCCCTTGGCATCTATATCGGAAGCAGCCATATGGATATCTTTTCCAGAGAGAACAGTGGTCTCTTTTCCAGAACTTAGATGAGAGCCATTGTGCAAGGCAACATGAAATGTTTCACTCCCACTCTGATTATCCATGCTGTTGCGTGTGGCATCAATCGAAACATTCCTCTCAGCTTGCAAGAGAAGTTTATCCGTTGCTTGAACATCAGAGCCTAAAATATTCAAATCTTTTCCAGAGGCATAAGTGAGATTGATGTACTTTGAAAAATATTTTTTTTAAACAAATATGTGCATACACAACAACAAGTGTATTCCGTTTAGGGCGTTCTGTTTTGCATGAGGAGTATGATCCCATTAAAAATGAAGAGATTAAGAGGAATAAAATAGAGAGATAATAAAATAAAGGCCCCGTTAAACGAGGCCTTAGTATTTTTTGTGCTGATAATTTCATTTTTACGAAATTAGAATTTGTAAGCGACACCTACACGGAAGTCATTGGTTTTGTAGTTGAATTCACGTGTATCGTTGGCGAATTTCTTTTTACCAAAATCGGAGTAACGGTATTCTGCACGTAAAAGAACGTTGTCTGTCATTGCAAAGTCAACTCCACCACCAATAGTAAAACCAACCATTGTCTTCGTGTCATCAGCCCAAGTACCACCAGTCAAATCTACATTTTGCTTAACTGGTGGATTTTCCACCACATCAGCATTCTGCTCAACCTTAGCTCTCTGTCCTTTTCCTGTAACTGATTGAATGCCCTGTACCTGCGCATAGGCAATACCACCAGCAACATAAGGCATAATACGGTCAACAGCAGCAAAACCGATACGAACGCGTGTAGCACCAGACCATTTTTCTTTGTAACTGTGCTTTTCCGTTACCTTGTCACCTATTTCAAACCGTTGCTGATCTTTTAATTCAACCTTAGCCTTTTCAAGGGCATTATTAAAAAATGCCACATCTTCTTTAGTAAGAGTCAATTCACGGGCTGTTTTTGATTCTTCACGGTCTGCCCAAACTGCATCGGTTTCAACACCGAGAATGAGACCATTTCCAAGGTCTACGTTAGATCCGGCATAAATCCCACCCATGAAACCAGAAGGACTAGGTGTGTTATCTTTTTTGACAAGTTCTTTATCTTCTCCTGGAATAGTTACTTTAGTTTTACTCGAAAAGTTACCAACTTGACCACCAAGATAAAAGCCTGTCCAAGAAAACGAAGGGGCTGCTGCGATAACTGCTGGGGCTGTTTCACGAGGGATGATAATATCAGCAGCTTGTGCTGCAGAAGCTGAAATTAAAGCGGCAATAGAAGTTGCTATTAAAGATTTTGTATTCATAATTTTGCTCCTAAATTAACTATAAAACGACCTTACAAGATTATAAATAGAAAAGCTGTAGCAAAAATGTCACAATCACACAAATAAACCCCAGAAAACAGCGGTTTTGTAAAAGTCAAGATCTCTTGAAAATTTAACTTTTTATTAATACTTTTTATTCATAATTGCACTTTTGATGAAATTAGAACTTGTAAGCGATACTTACACGAAAGTCATTGGTTGTGTAGCCTAGTTTAAGGTAATCCTTTTTATATTCCTTCTTACCAAAGTCTGAGTACCGGTACTCCGCACGAAGCAGAACATGATCTGTCATCGCCAAATCTATACCACCACCAAGGGGGAAACCCTCCATCGTTTTTATTTTATCAAATACTGTAGCAGAAACTTCTTTACTTGGCTTACCCATTTGCCAATTTTTTTGTTCCTGAAACTTTACCAACACCCTGTATTTGCGCATAAGCAATACCATCAGCCACATAAGGCATAATACTGTCAGCGATGGAAAAACCAACACGAACCCGTGTTGCACCAGACCATTTTCGTTGAAACCAATGCAATACACTGCTGTATCACCCTTTTGAAACTTTTCATTTTCATCCAATGTGACACCAGCATCTTTAAATTTATCATTAAAATCATCAATCACAAGAATCTTTGAGACCGTCTTCGTCTCTCCTCGGTCTGCCCAGACTGCATCGGTTTCAACACCTAGAATGAGGACATTTTCAAGATCTATGTTGGAACCTAAAATAAATACCACCTATGAAACCGGAAGACTTAGGTAGTGCATCTTTATCTAAAGTTTTTTTCTTTTGTCTCTAAATCAAATACATCAACTTTGACTTGAAAAGTTGCCAACTTAGCCACCAAGATAAAAATCTATCCAAGAAAATGAAGAGGCTGTGATAACTGCTGGAGCTTTTTCACGAAGAATGATAAAATCAGAAGATTTTGCCACAGAAGCTGCTGCCATAGCGATAACAAAAGTTGTTACTAAAGATTTTATATTCGTAAACTTTGCTCCTCATTTATTTACGAGCACAGTATTATACGACTACAAAAAAAAACGCTGTAGTAAAATGATACAATCATAGGAAACGAAAGTTGACGCAAGATAAAGTCATTTCATAACTTCACGTTTCACAAGAAATTGTAAGTTATAAATACGTATAATTCATTGATTTTACCGCGTAATTATTGCCTGTCGTTTATAAAAATCTTTTTAAGGAAATCTGAATAATATCTTTTACACCGCCAATAAATATGGAGTGTGTAATAATATAACAATAGAAAAATAACAGAGGCTCCGTCTTTAACAGAGCCTCATGACAATTTATTTTATCTTCATCATTTCGTTGTTTACGAAATTAGAATTTGTAAGCAACACCTACACGGAAATCATTGGTTTTGTATGCTAATTTATCCCCGTCCTTTACAAATGCTTTTTTACCATAGTCTGAGTAACGATATTCTGCACGCAATAGAACATTGTCTGTCATTGCAAAGTCAATACCACCACCTACAGTGAAACCAACCATCGTTTTCGTTTCATCAAACACTTTAGCAGAAGCAATTTCGGCACCATCAGCTGTCGCTGCCTTAAGAGAATCAACCACTTGCAGCTGTGTATAAGCAATACCACCAGCAACATAAGGCATAATGCGATCAACGGCGGCAAAACCAACACGAACGCGTGTTGCACCAGACCATTTTTCTTTTATAGAGGTGCTATCTATACGTTTGTCATCCTTCGTGACATTATCAATACTTTTTCCTGAAACAAATGTAGCTTTCGCTACTGTAAGCTTATCTTTGAAACTGTCAAGGCCTGCTTCCCCAATGACTGCTGAATGCGCTTTTGAATCTTCGCGGTCAGCCCAGACTGCATCGGTTTCAACACCTAGAATGAGGCCATTTCCAAGATCTACGTTAGAACCTACATAAATACCACCCATAAAACCGGAAGGCTTAGGTGTCCAATCTTTATCTGTAATTTTCTTTTTTGTTTCTGAATCAACTACATCAACTTTACCTGAAAAGTTACCAACTTGACCACCGATATAAAAGCCTGTCCAAGAAAATGAAGGGGCTGAGATAACTGCTGGGGCTGTTTCACGAGGGATGATAACATCAGCAGCTTGTGCTGCAGAAGCTGCTGCTATAGCGATAACAGAAGTTGTTACTAAAGATTTTATATTCATAAACTTTGCTCCTAATTTATTTATGAGCACAGTGCTACAAGATTACAGAAAGAAAAGCTGTAGTAAAAATGATACAGTCACAGAAAATGGAGGGCACATCCCAGACAAAATCGCTTCATAGCTTGATTTTGTACGAGAAACCTAAAGATATATATATAAATAACTTATTGATTTTAAACGTAATTCTTGTTTATTGTCTATGATTTTTTTTAAAAAAACCTGAATAATATCTTTTCACATCCACAATAAATTATGTATTGTGTGATAATATGGCAACAGAAAATAACAGAGGCTCTGTCAAAGACAGAGCCTCTTCGTTATTTAACTTACCATCTGTTAAAATTTGTAAGCAACACCAACGCGGAAATCATTGGTTTTGTAAGAAGTCTCATATTTATCATTTGAGAATTTCTTTTTCCCAAAATCTGAGTAACGATACTCCGCACGGACAATAATATTATTGGTCATTGCTAAATCAACACCAGCACCAAGGGTGTAACCAACAAGAGTCTTTGTTTCATCAGACAGAGTACCAGAAGCGATTACTTTGTCTGAATCTTTGCCTGTTATTGAAATCAATGCAGTATCTTGAAGCTGTGTATAAGCGATACCACCAGCAACATAAGGCATAATGCGTTCAGCTGCAAAACCAATACGTACACGTGTCGCACCAGCCCACTTTTCTTTAAAAGTGAAACTGTGGGTTCGTTTAGCACCAGGTTCAAGCGCATCTTTACCAATATTAATTCCAGATTCTGTTAATATCTTCTTAATATAATTTATGTGATTTGGAAGAATAACATATGTGTTTCCTGTCTTCGTGTCATCTTTATTAGACCACATGATATCTGTATCAACACCTAAAATAAGGCCATTGCCGAGATCAACGTTGGAACCTGCGTAAAGACCACCCATGAAACCAGATAGTTTAGGCAAAAGGTCATCAGGCGCTGGAATCTTTTTTTCGTTACTGAGAATATCCATTTTCGTCTTACCTGAAAAACCACCAATCTGGCCCCCAACATAAAAACCTGTCCAAGAAAAAGTTGGAGCAACAATAACGGGAGCAACAGGTGTTGGACTGGGGGGAACAATAACATCTGCTGCTTGCGCCGCTGAAACTGAAACAAAAGCGAAAGCAGAAGCTGTTATTAACCATTTCATATTCATATTTTCTCTCCATAGCTGAATATTTATTTGAACACATCATTTCATATAGAACCCCATCTTCAGATATCTGTAGCAAAAATGATACACTTATAAAAAAAACAAAAAGCCAATCAAAGTACCCTTAATTGCTTGATCTGTAATAAATGAGAATTAAACTATGCCTATGCACAAATGATCTCTTTTCCTCACGTTTTCTCTCCTTTATAATTTTGAAAAAAACTGCGCCACAGTACCCTCCGTGTAAAGCGTGTGCTATTGACATAAAAATATAATATATTGATTTATAATGAAAAAATATCTTTTATATTAATTCGTCTGCAATATTGAAGATGTTCTTATCTTAAGCCTTTTTATATTAAAGCCCCCCAGCACCTCACAAACGAGCAAGTGTGTGAATAAATAAAACTATTTAAAAGCTAAAATGCTTCCTATTAATACTCTCAATATTGTAATAGTGAAGACCGTTACAATATTGAGAGCAGCTAAATGTAACTGTTCCATTTAAATTCATACAAACAACATTTTTAGCTTCATCCTTCGCATAACCAAATGTGAATAGCTCTTTGATTATTTTTTCATCATTGTAAAGAACGCTTGTAGCGCACATGAACAAGATCTCCACTACCCTATGGACTGCAACAAGATTACATGCAATTTCATCACGCTTGCTCTTTGTATTTAATTTAGGCATTTATTCCTTTTTGACATATTTACCATTTTTTTCTTCTCTCAACCTTATAGTAAAGTCTTTTTCAGAGCTTCAGCCTTATTTGTAGGCTATCATTTCATACTCCTTTACAAGACGAAATTGAAAAAAATACCTAAAGACAGACAACCGGTATGATAAACATTAAAACTTATATAGAAATCTCCTTAAAGCTGAAAAAATGAGAAATCTTTCTTAAAGTTTTCAAACCACCCCTTGCTTTAAAAATCATAAATTTGGCAGAAAAAATATCCCTCTTTTTCAACTTCAAAGCATATATTATACTTCTTGATGTTGTTTTTTCACTTTTTAAAAACTCATTGGACCTCGTGCAAATAGGTTTGGCCGTCCTTTTTTCCCTGGTCTTCTTTTAGGATAATGATCTCTTTTTTTACCAGAATGTAACACAGGTACTAACTTAGCTGCTGTTATGCTTTCGCTGTTATTTGTGCAAGAAAGTTCTATCTGAAAAACTTCAGATAATAACTTGCTAAGCTGTTCACCAGTAAAAAAACCTATTGGAGGAACAGCCGAAGATGCTCTCTGTATAAGGTTTTGAGACGCTAAAAAACTTGCACCTTGAGCCATAGAGATTGAAGCAAAAGTAGCAAAAGCTGTAATAAAATATTTTATGTTCATAAATTTAACCTCATCAAATATTCATAATGGATTTTATCTAGTACCTTCATTGCAAATTTCTAGAGAAAAATAATATGTTTATAGATAAAAAGTGAAAATCCTTAAAAATAAAGCTTGGAGCATTTTTCTTTTAAAATAAAAGCAAATTGCCCTGCTCTGCCAACATAGAAATTACTTATTGAGCAATAAATAAAGGCACGAAGTATCGTCTGAAAATAATAAACTATATGAACTTCACATAATATACTGATTTATAATGCTAATTTAGCGTTATTCATATTGACTGAGAACCCTAAATACCATAAGATTCTCTCCTTCAAAATCTTTTTCATGTTGAATCAATCAAAACCATTTGTTTGCACGTTACAAGTTGGAAGAGCTGTGTGGATAAAAAACACTAAAAATGTCTCTTATGAACCGTCTCAAGTGCTAAGGACTTACACAACATTGGGAATTGGCACAGTTGTGTGGATGGTAGCGGCTTGTTAACTCTATAAGCGTAAGATAGTAGTGTTCAATAGATTTTATATTGGTATTGGAGGCTTTATCGTTATATCTTTTATGAGCGCCGCCGTAAAATGAACTTGGGTGTCGGTTTCTTTACAAAAAGTACATGAATTAGCAACACAAATATATTCCGTTTAGGGCGTTCTGTTTTACATGAAGAACGTAAATCCATTAAAAACATGAGAAACAAAAGCATGAGGCAATGCGTAATCTCTATTATTTAACAGACATTGCTTTAAATACTTTTGAAAGTCGTAAAGCAGAATTAAAAATGATGGTAAAGATGAGATTTGGTTTTTACATTTACACATTCATATTCTCCCCCAATTAGGCTGTATAACGGTTTCAGAGATTTAAGTCTTCCAACCTACCGTATGTTTCCAGCCTCTCCTCAAAATTGCTTTGTTTCAAATAAAAGCTGTTACAAAAATAAAAAATATGAATTCGCAAAAGTACTTTTATTGCCTAAACTTCAAATGAAATAGCACTTAAGAATTTATTATAATTCTTATCAGAAAAGATGAGAGGATAAAACGCCCATAATGTACAAGCATTTTGTCCTCTCACATCAATAATTAACTCTATTTAAAAGCCAATTTTAAAGTTAGCTATGCGCAAAAATATCAATTTCCGCCCATCCTAAAAGATCAAGCCTAGCTCTCATAGGCAAAAATTGAAAGCATGCCTTGGCAACATTTTCTCGCTCTTCACGTCTTAAACGTTCTTCAAATATAACCTTTAAACGATGCAAATATAACACATCCGACGCAGCATATTCAATTTGTGCCTGTGATAACGTTTCTGCCGCCCAATCCGAAGATTGTTGCTGTTTAGAAATATTCACATTCAGCAATTCATTACAAATTTCTTTCAAGCCATGACGATCCGTATAAGTGCGCGTGAGTTTCGAAGCAATCTTTGTACAAAAAATAGCCTCTGGCATAACACCAAATGTATGCGCTAAAATAGCAAGATCAAAACGCCCAAAATGAAATATTTTGGTGATTGCGTTATCTTCAAGCAATTTTATCAAATTGGGTGCACTCTTTTGTTCTTTAGCAATCTGAATAACGTCAGCAGTACCATCTCCAGAAGAAAGCTGAACAACGCATAAACGATCACGATAGGGTTGTAATCCTAAAGTCTCGGTATCAATCGCAATGGCATCAGTTTTATAATTGTCTAAGTTTGGTAAATCACCTTGATGAACGCGAATCTCAGCCATTTACCCTCCTACTTGCTAAAGCAGCAAGAATACGCGCCCAAGACCGCTGCCCCTTATGAAACGATTTTAAATTATACTTTTCATTAGGAGAATGAATACGGTCATCAGCCAGTCCAAAACCAACCAAAAGAGTTTCCATACCAAGAATTGACCGAAAATCTGCTACAATTGGGATCGAGCCCCCCATGGCTGTCAAGACAGCAGGCACTTCCCACTCTTGTGATAAGGCATCCTTCGCCTCCTTGATAAAAGATGAATCATCAGAAATCTGAAGTGCCGGAGAAGAACCGTGATTCTTAAATTCAACCTTACAATCAGCAGGAATTGAGCTACGTACATAATCACGCAACGCTTGGCGTATTTTCTCTGGATCTTGCTTATGCACCAAACGACACGATACTTTTGCACTCGCTTGAGAAGCAATAACTGTTTTCATCCCTTCCCCTTCATAGCCGCCACTAATACCATTAATTTCCATGGTAGGACGTGCCCATACAAGCTCTAAAATGCTCCGCCCTTTTTCACCAGCTGGAACGGAAAGTCCTATAGGACCAAGAAAATTTTCAGCAGTACAATTAAGTGCATTCCATGATTGTAAAATCTGTGGAGGTGTTTCTTCTACGCCATCATAAAAACCAGGAAGTGTTGCCCTATTATTTTCATCGTGAAGTCCTGCTAAGATTTTCGTTAAAATACGAATGGGATTAGCTGCTACTCCTCCAAAATAACCAGAATGTAAATCACGATTCGCTGCTGTGATAATAATCTCTTCTGCCATAATTCCCCGAAGAGAAAGAGCAATAGATGGTGTATCCGCATCCCACATTGACGTGTCACAAACCAATGCATAATCTGCCTTAAGTTCATCTGTATTTGCTTTTAAAAAAGGAATAAGGGAAGGAGAAGCACATTCTTCTTCTCCCTCAAATAAAACAGTAACTTTAATAGGAAGCTGCCCTGTTTCTTTCTTAAATGCACGACATGCTTCAATAAAAGTCATCAACTGACCTTTGTCATCTGAAGCTCCACGAGCACAAATAACTTTCTCTCCATCTCTCTCTTTTAAAGAAGGTATAAATGGATCATCCTCCCATAAACTCAATGGATCAACAGGTTGAACATCATAATGTCCGTAAAACAACACATGCAAACAATCATCTGAAGGTCCAGGATGATGCCCAACAACCATTGGATGCCCCGGCGTATCACGGCGTGAAGCCTCAAAACCGATGCTTTTTAAATCCTCCACTAACCAATCAGCTGCTTTACGACATGCATCCTTGTAAGCCGAGTCTGTAGAAATCGATTGAAAACGTAAAAGAGAAAAAAGGCGTTCAAGGCTCTTCTCTATATTTCCATCAAGATGTGTTAGTACTTTATTCAGCATAAAAAAAACCTTTCAAGCCTTGTGTAATTATATTATAGATGCGATGACTTTAAGCCTCTTGTAAGATTTTGCAAGACACCTTATTCATTTTTGACATTGTGAGCAGTAAAAACTTGAACGTCCAGCCTGTAAAATGCGCATAATAGGCGCTCCACATTCCAAACATTGCTTGCCTTCTCTTCCATAAACTGAAAAAGCATGCTGAAAATAACCAAGCGAACCATCTATATGCATATAATCACGTAAAGAAGAGCCACCAGACAAAATGGCTTCAGAAATCACATTGCGTATATTTTGTGCTAAAGAATCTGCAAATTCACGTGCACGTGCCGTTTTTGATGCCAATGTAAATGCACCACGTTGTGGAGACAAACGACTCCGCCAAAGTGCTTCACAAACATAAATATTCCCAAGACCTGCAACAATAGACTGATCAAGTAAAACACCCTTGAGAGACATTTTTTTATTAACAAAAGCCTTTTGTAAATAACGACCAGAAAACGAATTACTTATAGGTTCAAGACCTAGCTTATTTAAAAGTGGATGTTCATAAAGCTTATCCGTATCGACTAAAAGCATAAACCCAAAGCGACGCACATCATTATAAATAAGACGATAAACGTCACCATTCTTTGTCTGAATATCCATGACAAAATGATCATGTTTAACTAATTTACTTGACGCTGAACAAGCTTTTCTTAAAAAATCATTCTCTATACGCCATGAACCAGACATTCCTAAATGGCTTAAAATCGTTTCATCCTGAGAAAGATGAAATAATAAATATTTCGCACGCCGACCAAGTTCTATAATTGTTCTGCCAATAAGGCGCTCAGAAAAAGCCTCAGGAAAAGGAAAGCGCAAATCTCTACGATTAAGTTTGACAGATACTATCTTTGCATCAGTTACAACGGACTCAAGTCCACGACGAACTGTCTCTACTTCAGGAAGCTCAGGCATTACTCTTCTTTAATAATTATACACTTTCCAATCGTATCACTGATAAATTGACTTCTTCCCCCCTCAAAAAACGAAGACTTCCTCTACATCTACTAAACAAATTCTTGATGAGTCGATTTTACTTGGATTCCTACTCATGTGAATCATTTAACTAAAGGCTTTATGGACAAACCCTGCCTTGAATATATACCACACACTCTAAAATACTTAACGTATCAATAAAGCTTACATCCCACCCCACCTCAAATGACCGTGTTTTATGGTAACAAAATTAAGCCCATTCACCCTTACGAAATACAGGAACTCTTACACCATCTTGGGTAATGCCATCTATGTCAATTTCACCAGAACCAATCATCCAGTCAATATGAATGACACTTTTATTCCCACCACGTGCTGCAATCTCTTCTGACGTCAATGATGCCCCATCTAAAAAGCATTTGGAATAACACTGCCCTAAAGCAATATGACATGCAGCATTTTCATCAAATAAGGTATTATAAAAAAGGAGGCCACTCTTAGAAATTGGTGAAGAATGGGGCACAAGGGCAACTTCGCCCAACCGGCTTGCACCCTCATCACTTTGCAAAACCTGCTGTAAAACTTCTTGGCCTGTTGATGCACGAGCCTCAACAATACGCCCGGCTTCAAAACGTACTTCAATATTATCAATCAGAGTTCCTTGATAGGAAAGGGGCTTTGTTGAGCGAACGAAACCTTCAACCTTATGAGCATGAGGAGTCGTGAAAACTTCTTCTGTCGGAATATTCGGATTGCAAATAACACCATTTTGAGCAACGGATGCACCACCATGCCATTCATGATCATCTGCCAAACCAACAGTTAAATCAGTCCCTGGCCCTGTAAAGTGTAAGGCAGAAAAACGCTGCTCATTAAGCCAAGATGACCGTTTCTTCAAATGTGCATTATGAACAGTCCACGCCTGCACCGGATCTTCTCCTGTAACACGTGAAGCAGAAAAAATTGCATCGGCTAATTTTTTAATCGCCTCATTAAGTGGTAAAGAAGGAAACATTGCCTCAGCCCATCCTGCTGTTGGATAAGCAACAATCGACCAATTCATAGCAAAATTTGATATTTGCTTGAGTGCCGGCTGGTAAGCTATTGAAGTGGCTTTATTTAAACGTGAAACCTTATCAAAATCCTGATTGGAAAGGAGCAAAGGATTCTCACCAACAATCGCTAAACGCGCTGCCCCATTTTCAAAAGCCTTTGCCATTCCCTCATAAAGCCAAGAAGGGGCACAATCAAAACTAGCTGTATGGGCATTTTCAAACCGTGTAAGCGATAACATATCATCACTAAAAATTGGTGTAATGACACCAGCACCAACCTTATAAGCATGATATGCAATACGCCGAACAAAAGGTAACGCTGAAACTGGAGCAGTTAAAACAAGATCCTGCCCCTCTTGTAAATTCAACCCCACTTTCACTGTAATTTCTGCAAGACGATTAAGCATTTCAGGCAAAATTGTCTCATGAATATCAAAGTACATTACCAATACCCTTCTTTAAATAGAATGCGTTCTTTATGTCGTCATATTATAAATTGTTTTTCAGATCCTTTGAGTTCGCTTTCTCTACGTATATTTATGCGTATCATTATCGCTAAAATTCACTTAATTCATAAACCGCAATGGGTATATCATCCTTCTTTGGTCATGAAAAACTTACTAGTTCCTGTGTCGTTTTTCTAACATTGCAACAATTGCATTTAACTGATCAGATGAAGGTAAAGCCATAATCGTTTTATTTTCCTCTTTCCTAGCTAGATGTTGAGGTGCATAGGCAGGGATAGGAACTTTATCAAGCTGTACCATAGCAAAAGGCGCAGGATGTGCCATCTTGGACTGTGCTACTTCTGTCGAAGGAGATGTACTTTTCTCTGCCTTTACGCCCCTACTCTCTAAGCCTTCATCTATAAAGCTTGGCGCATGACCAGAACGTTCTTGAGCAAAAGCATAAGCAACATCATAAGGGCGATTATTTGTAGGAACTTGAAGTTCCCCATCACGTGATCGTTTTTCATAAAAAGCATTTCCCCCTGCAACCTGAACATAATGCATGTTTTTATACGGAAAAGACAAACCAGCGGTATGAAAAAACTTAGCGTGTTTAACTTTCTTATCTCGTTCACCTCGTAAAACAGCATCAGCCGCCTCTCTTACACGAGCAACAGATGCTTTTTCCGTCATAGGACGCGTTAAAACACCAGGAGCAAATTGCCTATATTGACCAACAACACCACAAATCGTCTTAGGATAGGCAGTTGAATTAACACGATTCATAACAACCGTCCCAACGGCAATCATTCCTTCACGGCTTGTGCGATTTGATTCAAAATACATCGCTCGCATAAGACATTGACGCTCTGTCAATGGATACGTAACTGCTTTTGTCTTATTATTATTTACTTTTCCAGTATCTAAATGATTTGAAGCACACCCCACAACAACTAACGGCGCTACACAACAGGTAACAAAAACATTCCAACAATTATTTTTCATCTTATGCAACACATTCCTATAATCTCTGAGCTATTCAAATTTTGAAATGAGCTTTAAATGTATCTCTCAATAAAGTACATAGCTAATTGTTACCACTCAGTAAAATTTTAATACAAGAGGTAATCAAAAAGTATCTATGCAAAATAAAAAATAAAAAACTCTTAATTTACAGATCGATATTGTTATTCTTCATGGTTCAATATAGGCTATAATAACCCACACGTTTCAATTACAATAAAGTAACACTATCCACTTCTTCTACATACGAAAAAATAATACAGACATCCCCTTTAATATAAAATTTTAACAAAATGATCTGAAAGGAAATTCCCCTAGAAAACTCCCCTCCTGCCACAATACGAGTGATGATATCATCCAATATACAAATATGTCAAACCAAGAGTTAACAATCTGCCATGCTTCTCTGAAAAAACTCTTTGTTGCTTCTTTGTGCTTTGCCATAAAATGGTTATCTTATTCTTCTTATAGCTGCACTGTAAGAAAATACTCATATATCTACAAACTTATTTTATACATATAAGAAAAATTTTAATCTATTTTCTTCTCACCTACCCCAACTTTATAAGTAAGGTCATCACGAGGACGATCAGAGGACATATGGTAACCCGTTATGATATAATGCAGCATTTCAGCAATATTAGTAACATGATCACCAATTCGTTCAATATTCTTTAAACAAAACAGTAAGTGCGTACAAACCGTAATATTGCGCATATCTTCCATCATATACGTCAAAAGTTCACGAAAAAGAGAAGTATACAAAGCATCAATCTTCTCATCACGCTCACGCACCGCGTCAACACGCTCTAATAGGCGACTCGTATAAGCATTTAAGACTTCTTTTAATTGATTGAGTGCTAAAGCTGTAATTGTTTCAAGCCCATGATAAACAGAAGCAGATTGACGTATTTCTGAAAGTGCAACAGTCCTTTTAGCAATGTTTTTTGCCATATCCCCAATCCGTTCAAGATCAGAAGAAATACGAATGGCTCCAATAATTTCACGCAAATCGACAGCCATCGGTTGGCGTTTGCAAATAATAGCAACCGCTTTTTCATCAATGTCACGTTCTGCTTCATCTAAAAACACATCATCGGCAATCACTGTCGTTGCAAGTTGAAGATCACTACTCACAACCGATGCGACAGAACGTTCAATCATCCTTTCTGCATGGCTCCCCATTTCTGTAATCCTTACTCTTAAATATTTTAGTTCTGCATCATAAGAACGGACAGTATGTTTCATAGACATATCTTATACTCCTCAATTCACCTATCCAAAACGCCCCGTAATATAATCTTGTGTCCGTTGCTCTTTTGGTGAGGTAAAGATCATTTCAGTCGCACCAACTTCTACCAAATGCCCTAAATGAAACATAGCCGTATATTGAGAAACACGTGCGGCCTGTTGCATGGAATGCGTTACGATAACAATTGTATAATTTTGCCGTAACGCATCGATAAGCTCTTCAATCCGTGCTGTCGCAATGGGATCAAGAGCTGAACATGGCTCATCCATCAAAATAACTTCAGGACTAACCGCAATAGCACGTGCAATACACAAACGCTGTTGTTGTCCTCCTGATAAACTTGTTCCAAGATCGTGAAGGCGATCTTTTACTTCTTCAAACAAACCTGCCTGCCTCAAACTCTTTTCAACTACATCATGCAATTCAGAGCGTGTTTTAACTAAACCATGAATGCGTGGACCATACGCAACATTCTCAAATATAGATTTTGGAAAAGGGCTGGGCTTTTGAAAAACCATTCCAACACGAGCGCGCAATTCTACAACATCAATTCTCTGGTCATAAATATTCTCCCCATCTAAGGTAATAAGACCGGTTGTTTTAGCGCCTTCAATCGTATCATTCATACGGTTAAAACAACGCAAAAAAGTTGACTTTCCGCATCCTGATGGACCAATCAAGGCTGTTACTTGATGTTCAGGAATATCAAGTGTAATACCGTGGAGTGCTTCTTTGTCTCCATAAGAAACCTTCACATCCTGACCGCGCATTTTAATCTTCATTACAAAAATTCACCTTACAAAAATCTTATCAAAGCTGTTGTTTTATTAAAATTACTGGCGGCGTTCAAATCGTCGACGTAAAAAAACCGCAGAAATATTCATGATCGCAAGAAAAATCATCAATACAATAATAGCACCTGATGTCTTTTCAACAAAAGCACGCTCTGCTTCACCCGCCCACATAAAAATTTGAACAGGCAAAGCCGTTGCTGGATCCATGGGGGTCGTAGGAATATTAACAACAAAAGCAACCATTCCAATCAAAAGCAAAGGAGCTGTTTCACCCAAAGCCTGAGCGACTCCAATAATTGTGCCTGTCAAAATGCCAGGCGCAGCTAAAGGAACAACATGATGAAAAATCATTTGTGTTTTTGATGCTCCCAACCCCAAAGCTGCAGAACGAATAGAGAGAGGAACAGCACGCAGAGCAGAACGTGTTGCAATAATGATCGTGGGAAGAGTCATGAGCGCTAAAACAAGACCACCAACAAAAGAGGCTGAACGTGGTAATCCTAAAAAATTAACAAAAAAAGAGAGTCCTAAAAGACCAAACACAATTGAAGGAACAGCTGCAAGATTATTGATATTAACCTCTATAAAATCTGTAAATTTATTTTTGCGTGCATATTCTTCTAAATAAAGAGCCGTTGCTATGCCTATCGGAAGGGAAACTAATAAAACGATGCCTATCATATAAAGAGAACCAATGATCGCAACACCTAATCCCGCAGTCTCAGGACGACTTGAAGCGCCAAATGTAAAAAAACCAATATTAAATGTTTTATAAAGTGTACCATCATGCGCTAAACGCTTTATCCATTCTATTTGTCGATTAGAAACTTTACGGTTTTTTTCTGCTACACGCAGATCAATCTGTCCCTTATAAGCAGAATCAATATCCGCAGATGCCAAAACTTTAACTTTTTGCATTGTGCCAATCAGTTTTGGATTCTTTGTCACCATTTCACGCAGTTGAACACGGACACCATTTGAAAACATACGGTTAACGTCCAAAAGAGAGGCTCGATCATTTTGATTGATATTAAGTTTCTTCGCTAAAGCATTGTGTACAAGAAGTGGATAATTCGCCGTCATGAGCACTTGTGGTTTTGTTTTACGTTGACCACTTGGATCAATGATCTTTTCATCCAAATAAATCGATAATGTCATTTCACTTTGAAAAAAAGCTGTATAACCCTGACTAATGATAGACCATAAAAGCGTAAATAAAAAAAATAAACCAATAAAAATGGCAATCAAACCATAGGCACGAAAACGACGTTCAGCCCAATACCGACGCTTGAGACTAATATTGCGACAAGGAAAAAAATCTTCATTCATTCATATTGTTCCCGATATTTACGCACAATATAAAGAGCTAGAATATTCATCAAAAGTGTCATGACAAAGAGCGTCATCCCTAAGGCAAAAGCCACCAGAGTTTGTGGAGAATTAAACTCAAAATCACCGGTCAATTGATTAACAATCTTAACAGTCATCGTAGTCATTGCTTCGAAAGGATTGAGTGTTAAGTTTGCTGCAACACCTGCCGCCAAAACCACAATCATTGTTTCTCCAATTGCACGCGATGCCGTCAACAAAATGGCCCCCATAATCCCTGGAAGCGCTGCTGGTATAACAACTTTTTTAATTGTTTCAGATTGCGTTGCGCCTAAACCATAAGAACCTTCACGTAAAATGCGTGGAACAGCCGTAATAACATCATCCGATAAAGAGGAAACAAAAGGTATCAACATAATTCCCATCACAACTCCAGCAGTCAAAACACTTTGTGCCATAATAAAACTAACCCCGTCTGAGAGAGAAGCAGAGAGATCTCGTAAAAATGGTCCCACAACCTTCAAAGCAAAAAAGCCATAAACAATCGTTGGAATGCCAGCAAGAACTTCTAACAATGGCTTCACAATTGCTCGCAATCGCGCAGAAGCATACTCCGCCATATAAAGAGCTGAAAATAGTCCTATAGGTACAGCAAAAAGCATGGCAACAAATGCAATATAAAGCGTACCAGCAAGAAGCGGTATTAAACCAAATTGTCCTACTTCATCGCTGGAACCGCTCGCGGAAAAACGCGGATCCCAAACTGTTCCTAAAAAGAAATTTGAAAAGGATACAGACTGAAAAAAGCTTACTGTCTGAAAAAGCATAGAAAGCGCAATGGCTATTGTTGTCAAGACTGCAACAATAGATGCACAAATCAATCCAATAATAATAAAAGATTCAACCTTATTACGGGCACGTTGATGAGGCGCAATTTGCATCATTCCACAGATAAAACCAAAGGACGCAATAGCAAAAAGAAAAACATAACCTATAAACTTAAGCTTTTCAGAAGAGAATACCCACGACTGTGCTATTTTGAACACATCATCCGATGCTTCATCGGATAAAATCAATCCCTTCGCGAGTAATTGTGCCTGCACTTCCTTATAGGAAGCGGTAGAAAGATTCCCCTCAAAGCGATGAATCTTTTTGACGAGACTTCGAAGTGTCTCCCAAAGTAGATCGTGATTTACAGGCTCTGTTACATGCGCACTATACGCCCCCAGCTCTCGAGAGGCATTATATTCTAAATAAATTGTACTCCCAGCATCCCAAACAATTAAAAAAATAAAAGCTGGAATAACAGTAATCAAAAATGTCCACCAGCCATAATAATACGCACGAGAATGCATTTTATGTTGTCTGTATTCAAGAATGCGTGCTCGCATATAAGAAATACCAAAGCCACAAAATCCAAAAATCAATAATAGCAATACAATGAAGGAAATGCGCATTTTATCTTTCAGTTTTTATAAAAAAATAGCACCCAAATTTCCTATCTCAGAAATCCAACAAATTTTCCCTGCAAATTATTTCAATGTCATTACTCGACCAGCAGAAAAATCAGAACGCTGTGCTTGACGTTCCTTTTCAGGAGAAACAATCAAACCATATTCAGCCAAAGGACCCTCTGGACCAATCATTTGATCAGAAAGAAAAAAATCAACATACTCTCGCAAACCTGAAATAATACCTAAATGTGCTTTCTTAATATAGAAAAAAAGCGGACGAGAAACTGGATATTGTCCACTAGAAATCGTCTCAACTGTTGGCGCAAAACCGTTAATATCGGCAACCTTTAGCCTATCAGCATTATTTTGATAAAAAGACAAACCAAAAATACCAACCCCTGTTTTATTAGAAGTTAGACGCGCAAATGTTTCAGAATAATCACCATCAATATCAACCGCTTTTCCATCCTTACGTACCGCAATACAAGCAGTGTGTATCTCCTTATCATCCATTCCTAAAGACTTCATCACCTCAACTGCCCCACTCTCTTTACACCCCTCAGTAAGTAATTTTTCCTCAAAAACTTCACGTGTCCCATGCTTCTCTCCAGGAATATACGCTGCTATCGTCCAATCAGGAAGAGCACTATTAACTGCACTCCATTTCAAAATATTATTCGGTTGCAACTTTCCGTCTATAATAATTCGAGCAGCAAGGGCTTTATAAACATCTACTGGCTGTAATTTCCAATCAGGCCCCTTAATATCAGTTGCAAAAACAATGCCATCATACCCAATACGTATTTCTTCAACATCTTTTACACCAGCATCAAAACAAGACTGTAATTCACTCGGTTTCATTGCTCGCGAAGCATTAACAATATCAACAGTGTTCTCCCCAATACCACGGCAGAATTCCTTAATACCAGCTCCTGTTCCTCCCGATTCGATAACAGGAACCTTAAAATGGGGATAAATTTCTCCAAATGTTTCAGCAACAATCTTTTGATAAGGTAAAACTGTAGATGAACCAGTAATCTGTATTTGATCGCGCGCATTGCCTCCATTTGCTGACAGCAGTAGCGCAAAAATCAATCCCACTCCAATTGATAATACTTTGTTCATCTATAAACTCCCTAAAAATTGAAAACAAAGCCTCTTAATTTATATTATACGGTCATTCTAGTTCACATTTGCAACATAACAAATATAAAAAACAACATGGATCATTTTTTTAAAACCATGTTTTTGTCCTCTGTCAAATAAATTCATTTGAACGCTTGAACTCAATAACATCCCAAAACAAATGAGCAACATCCGTACCGCAGAAGCGTTTAATTTCACGAATTCCCGTAGGAGACGTCACATTAATTTCTGTTATATAATCTCCAATCACATCAATCCCCACAAAAAGAAGACCGCGTTCCTTTAAGGCTGGACCAATGCGTTCACAAATTTCATAATCACGTTTTGTTAACTCCACATTTTCCGCGCGACCTCCAACATGCATATTAGAGCGCACATCTGTTTCTGTCGGAATTCGATTAATAGCTCCAACAGGTGTACCATCAAGCAAAATAATCCTTTTATCTCCTTTTCGTACTGCCTCTAAATAGCGCTGAACAATAAAAGGTTCGTGATAAATTTCTGCAAACATTTCTAACAATGATGCTAAATTGCGATCATCTTGTCTTAAATAAAAAATACCAGCGCCCCCATTCCCATAAAGTGGTTTAACAATAATATCGCCAAATGTCTCTCTAAAAGCTGTTATTTCTTCAATATCTTTGGTAATTAATGTTTCTGGCATCAGATCAGAAAATTCAGTAACAAAAATTTTTTCTGGACTGTTGCGTACCCATGCAGGATCATTCACAACGAGTGTTTTAGGATGAATACGCTCTAACAAATGAGTTGTTGTGATATAATTGAGATTAAAAGGTGGATCTTGGCGTAAAAGAACCACATCCATATCTGTTAATTCCGTACGAACAGGCTTTTCTAATCGATAGTGGCTTCCCTCTTTATCATGTACAATCAATGGCTCTAGTCGTGCAATCACACAACCATCGTATAGAGATAAACGATCTGGTGTATAATGGAAGAGAGAGTGTCCACGTTCTTGGGCTGCTAAAGCGAGTGCAAATGTCGTATCTCCTTGAATCCGAACTGTTGAAATATGATCCATCTGAATGGCAATTTTCATAAATAAATCCTCTCTATCCTAAAAGCAGACTGGTCTATGCATCATAAACTTAGTAAACAATAAAAGAACTATGACAAGAGAAAATTTATGACACAAGAAACAGATATAAAATTAAACAACAAAGAAATCGAACGCTATGCACGCCACATCATTCTGCCTGAGATTGGTGGTGCAGGGCAACAAAAGCTAAAAACAGCACGTGTTCTTGTTGTAGGCGCTGGTGGTCTTGGTGCTCCTGTCTTAACCTATTTGGCTGCCGCAGGTGTTGGAACTCTTGGAATTGTCGATAACGACATCGTTTCACTTTCCAATTTACAACGCCAAGTTATTCATAAAACAAATGCAATCAACAAAAGTAAAACAGACAGTGCTGAAACCACTATAAAAGCAATAAATCCCCATGTTATAGTTGAAAAACACACCCTACGCTTAGATAAAAGTAATGTGGATAAACTGCTCAATGCTTACCACATCATTGTTGATGGAAGTGATAATTTTACCACACGCTATCTTCTCGCTGATCACGCTGCCCAATGCAAAAAACCTCTAATAAGCGGTGCTGTAGAACGTTTTAATGGCTCATTAACGGTCCTTATGCCGTATAAAGACAATAATCCTCACTATCGCGATTTATTTCCCACCCCTCCAGCTCACGGGACTATCCCAACATGCGCTGAAACTGGAATCATCGGTGTTTTACCTGGCGTTATTGGGACCCTACAAGCAATGGAAGTTATTAAAATGATCACAAACATCGGAGAGCCATTAGTAGGAAAGATTCTTCTCTATAATGGATTATTAGCGCAATTTAATATTATTACTTATAAACGCTCAAATTATAAAGAAAATACCATAGTTATTAAGAAGCTTGGAGAATCATGATTATGTCCTCTCTTCCACTAATTTTTAGCACTCTCGCAATATGTATTGAAATACTAATTAATTTTATCGCAAGTCATCGAAACATTGTAACCAATGAAACCTATTAAATTTATCACAAATATGGCAAACCTTTTGTGAAAAAATAATTCTCTATAATGGATTATCAGCATAATTTCATGTCATCGTCTATAAATGGACAGAGACTCGTGGGAACGTAGCTGCTATCCGTATTCTTGTATAAAAAATTTTCGACGTAGATAAAAATACAATCAGCAGAACTCTATTCAACTATTCTACTATTCACACATAAAAATTGTTTCACATGAAAGTGCTTACTTCAAACCATAACCTATAAATAAATAATCTAAGTCATATTTTAGTGATCGATACTATAAAAGGTCAATGATCTGTCCGTACATCTCTAACCTCAAGAGAAAACGTCTATTCATCGAGCATCATAAAATGCAGCTTAGGATTATTGCACGTATAAGAACAATCAATTGTCTCTGTTCATAAGAAAAATACATGGGAATTGATGTAAAAGTACATAGGGATTGATGTGTATAGAAGGATTGAGATAAACCTCATGGAGAGCTTTAATTACATAATTATTGCATTCAGAAGCAGAAAGCTGCAGCTCATGAATTGATAATCCTTCAGCAATAATTTCACAGACAAGTATATGTAGAAAAAGTGAAGCACACAAATCTTGAAAACCAATCCACAGACGACAGTGTTAAAGAGTGCATTTTTATAAAAGATCTCTTTAAAATAAGCGAGTAAATATGCAATGTTAAATATCTTCTGTCTTGCGTGAGGGGCGTTCCCCCCTAACAAAACATCAATAAGAGCTCTTTTTATAAACTGTGAAACTAAAATTACAAAAAAATCAGACTTCTTTCTAAAATTAACATCTATGGTATAAGTTAATTTGGCTCGTTCGCTTTATTATTATCCATTGGTAAAGGAACAGGATGATCGGATAAACTGCGTAAATAAAGCAAAAGATCGGCACGATCTTGGTCATTTTTAATTCCACGAAAAGACATAATGGTCCCAGGAAAAGCTTCACGTGGAGAATGTAAATAACGATCTAACGTTACAAAATCCCATTTTTGATCAGAATGAGCACGTAATGCCCGTGAATAAGCAAAACCTGCTGCTGATGCTAAAGGGCGGTTAACAATCTCCCAGAGAACTGGACCAACACGCCCTGCTTCATTGCGTCCAGAAGTGTGGCATATGGCACATTGGCGAAAAATTTTACGGCCATTTTCAAAATTGCCTTGTTGAAGGCGGCTATTTAGTGATAGGGAAACATCAGGTGCTTTTTGTTTTTCTTGGAATATATCATTCTTGGCAACTGTATGATGATATTGGACTGATGTCGGATGATCGTAAACTATATTGCTGAGTGTGAAAATCCCCACAATAGCAACCAGCACACATAAACAAGCACAAATAAAATAAATAAATCTCGGGCGATTCATAAAAACTCAAATGTTCACGGTTTCATTACCATTTTTAGTTTAAGCTTTTTCTTTATAACACACAATATCATAAATGCATCACAGATGACATTGGGAATCTTACAATGGCTCTTGAACCAATTATTCTTATTCCTGCCCGTATGGGCTCAACCCGTCTTCCTCAAAAAGCTCTCGCTGAAATTGGCGGAAAACCGATGATTGTTCATGTCGCAGAACAAGCCAAAAAAGCTGGAATAGGACGTACAATCGTTGCAACAGATCATAATGATATCGCTAAAGCTGTTGCAGATTATGGGCATGAATATATCATAACACGAGGTGATCATAAGTCTGGATCTGATCGTATTTATGAAGCTTTAGTGCGTATTGATCCTGAACAACGCTACAACGCCATTTTAAATATACAAGGTGACTTACCAACAATAATGCCTCGTGAAATCATTCGTGCGCTACGCCCTTTAGAAAATAGCTTTACTGATATTGCAACCTTGGGTGCCAAAATCATTGAAAAAAATGAAACAAGAGATCCCAATGTTGTCAAAATCATTGGTACACCGCTTTCTCAAAATCGCCTTCGTGCTCTTTATTTTACGCGCGCCAAAGCACCTTATGGAGAGGGTCCTCTTTATCACCATATTGGAATATACGCCTATAGGCGCGAAGCACTTGAGAAATTTGTATCATTCAAACCCTCACCACTTGAGAAACGTGAAAAACTTGAACAATTACGTGCATTAGAAAACAATATGCGTATTGATGTGGAAATAGTCGATACAATTCCCTTAGGTGTAGACACACAACATGATCTCGATAGAGTTTGTGAGATTTTAACATGAAAATACTTAAAAAAACCAATAAAATTTCTTTCCAAGGAGAATACGGCGCTAATTCCCATATTGCTTGCTCCAATATGTTCCCCAATATGGATGCTGTTCCCTCTGCTACCTTCGAAGACGCTCTTAATTTAGTGGAAAGCGGGAAAGCTGATCTTGCTATGATCCCTATTGAAAATACTCTTGCGGGGCGCGTTGCAGACATTCATCATCTTTTACCGCAGTCATCTCTTTATATTATTGATGAATATTTTTTACCTATCCATTTTCAACTCATGGTTTTGCCCGGCGTTACACATGACGAAATTAAAACCGTCCACAGCCATACGCATGCCCTTGCACAATGCCGAAAAATCATACGAAACAACGGTTGGAAACCTGTTGTTTCTGCTGACACCGCTGGAGCTGCAAAATTTATTAGAAAAAATGCTAAACGTTCACAGGCTGCCTTAGCACCTTTAATCGCAGCAGAACTCTATGGACTCGATATTCTTGAAAGAGATGTTGAAGATAACCCTCATAATATTACCCGTTTTGTCATCCTTTCACGCTCCAAACGACATGTCCCCAAACCTCAAAATGGCGAAAAAATCATCACCAGTCTTCTTTTTCGAGTGCGCAATGTCCCCGCTGCTCTCTATAAAGCTATGGGAGGATTTGCAACGAATGGTATCAATATGACAAAATTAGAAAGCTATCAAATTGGTGGAAATTTCAATGCAACACAGTTCTTTGTTGATATTGAAGGACATCCTGAAGACCCGATGATGAAACTTGCCTTAGAAGAATTATCTTTCTTTTCTGCAGAACTGCGTATTATCGGTACTTATCCAGCACAAAACGATCGAACATCGTATATATAAAAGCAATTAAGCTGCTATCATTTTTTGTTGATATCAAAAAGCATCGTAAAAATTTCATAATGCAACGTATCTTGAAAGAGCTCGTTTTTTCTACTCAACACCCTTCATAAACACTGAAGAAGAAAAAACAGCTCGTAACAGAATATATAAATTATTTGCATAATATTTTCTCACAAATTATATCATGATAAAAAGCACTTCAACTTGTATAAAAACCAGTGTAAAAAAACACAGTAACCAAAAATAAAAACGCTTGTACCATCTATTTCCTTTTATATATTCAAAGAGAGCTTCTTGAGAAAAGTCATTTCCTCTGACAATATTCCAATAAAGATAACGAACTTCTAAATTAGCTCTCAAAACAATTCAAATTATTATACATAATAGAGCATTCAAATCTCTTAGATTAATGTCATTCTAAACATGGTTTAAAACTAGAAAATGCAACTTAGCCCTGATTTTAGCGTTAAGTTTGAGCTTTTATCTTTATAAAAATTGATTTATGATTCACCTCACTTTAGAAAAAGGAGAGGATAATGAAAAAAATCTTCATGCAAGGATTATTAGCCGCAAATATTCTCGCCTACTCTAGTGGTGCGTTTGCTGGCTTTGGTGAGAGAAAATGGAATTTTGGGCTGGATGAAAGTGTTGTGATCATCCCATCCGATACAATCCATCAAGGAGCTGAATACTCTTGTAGTATCTTTGAACCGAAGAAAGTATCCTTTACTTTATCGTACTCTACCCCTTCTGATTTAAACAAATTGAGAATTGCTGTTGATGATGAAAAGAAAATAACCCATGATAAAGAAAAGAAGATCTTTATCCTAAAAAATATAAAATCTCTTTATATAAGTTTTCCTTCGTCAGGACATTATATTTTTAAAAATATTACGAAGAAAAAAGTTGTTGGAACAAATTGTGACACAGGAGATTATGATTAACAATATTCTATAACATCTAAAATTTGAGTAGAGTTATTCTTTTTTCAGGTGTTTTTTTCAAAATAGGGCATAATGAGCCATTAAAACTTATCGCTGAAGAGGTGTTTTTATCCTAATATGGCAAACCTTAAGTTGCTCATAAGGTTAGATATTAAAGAACTTTTTCGAAAACTAAAAGACTAAACTTAAATTGTTCTGTATTTTCTACTATCAGAGCTATTTTTTTAATAAGAATATGACTTCTATCTTCACAACTGCTTTATTTTAAGTACTATAAAGCACATCGTACCCAAATCACTTAGATAAACAGAAAAGTAAAATTTGCTCTACAGATGCATTCCTCACTGCACTTTAAGTCATACTCATTCAGCTTTTTATAAAAATTATCTCGCTTTTCCCTCCTTATTAAAGAATATAATTATCTGAAACTATAAAATGTCGCTTATATCGAATAAGAACCATTTTTATGCTTATAAAATCAGTACCCCCTTATTTCTATAGCGTTTAATGTTGCATCTTCTCTTGCATGAGTACAGTCCCTTTAAAATATATGAAACCTTTTCTAAAATAATGAAAATTCATATATTGATCCATCTTGTGATAAACATCAATGTTTTTTAATTAAAAGAACAAGCACGCAAAAAAAGAGCGATAACATCTACTCAGTATTTATATATTTATATTATGTTAAAAGAAAAAACATTACATATTTTATATTCTCATTCACTATAGAAATGAGGTGGTACTCTTATAAGATACTTAAGATACTGGCTTATCCTTATAAGACTTTGATTTTCTTATACTGAATTAAAACCACGAATAAAGTAAGGTCCTCCCATCTTAAATCTCATATTAAATCCATTAAAATGTTTCCTTGAAAGTTACAAATGAGAGTGGTGTGTGAGTAAAAACGATTAAAAAAAGGAATAAAAATGCTTCTTATAAAGCCTCTCAAGTACAAGGGATCACAACATTGGGAGTTGTTAAATAGCATGAGGGCTAAAATTTATACTTTGTATTAAGCATAAAGAGGATAGCGCAACAATAGATTTATAACTCAAGGGAAGCATGTATACTATTTATGAGTGGAGTTTGAAATATAGTTAAGAGTATTGAGCAATCGCTCTTTAAAAAGCCTGTGAATGTATAACATTAAATGTATTCTGTTTGGGATGTTCTGTTTTGTATAGAGGAGCAACACCATTAAAGCAATATTTTATAATTATTTAAATAGCACTCTTCCCCCCTAACTTTCAAATGTTAGCCAATTACATGATCTATTTGCTTTATTTTCTTCTTTAACTGTTGTAAATTTTTGATGATTCAATTTCGTAGTTTTAAAACAGACGTGTCTATCCTAAAACTCTTACATGTTTCAGCGAATGAGAATAATTATACATTCAGACTATCTTAAGCGAAAAAATATTTTCATACCAAATAAATATGAAGAGCTACTGCTATAAAAACTGGTAAATCCACAATCTCTTTGTTGTTTATATGTCAATAAATTAAACGCAAAGGAAAATTCTTCGTCGTTCTTAGGATATTTTTCGTTTCTGATCTTGATTTTTCATTCCAAATCGACAATATGAGCTTGGGAGGTTGGTGGTGGACGAACTACTCGCCAACTGGGTCAGGTCTGGAAAGAAGCAGCCCCAACGAGTTCTGGTACGGGTCATCGTTCCAACCTCCTATTTTGCTGAAGAAATTATTTTTTATGCTGTCTTTTAGCGAGGTATTTTTAATCTTCAGAGCAGCATTTGTATGCAGCAAATAAAGGGGTTTTGTTATTTTTAAACAAATTGTCCCATAAATAATTTGATTAAGAAAAAATCCTTTTATATGAGACTACAGTATTGATCTATGCTTTTGTATTATAAAAATGTACGCATAAAGAACTTCGAAGTTGGAAATACTCATGGAAAATTTACCGGTAGAAACAGCTTATCGTGTTCTTGCTCGTAAATATCGACCAAAAAACTTCTCTAACCTCATTGGTCAGGAAGCTATGGTGCGTACTCTCACCAACGCCTTTGAAAAAGGTCGTATTGCACAAGCGTGGATGTTAACAGGGATTCGTGGCGTAGGTAAAACCACAACAGCACGTATTTTGGCACGTGCGCTTAATTATAAAACAAAAGATATTGATCAACCAACAACCGTATTGGACACTCTTGGTGAACATTGCACACAAATTATCGAAGGACGCCATATTGATGTTATAGAAATGGATGCCGCTTCTCATACGGGCATTGATGATATTCGTGAAATTATTGAACAAATACGCTATCGTCCTGTTTCTGCACGCTATAAGGTTTATATTATCGATGAAGTACATATGCTCTCAACACAAGCCTTTAATGGTTTATTGAAAACTCTTGAAGAACCACCTTCCCATGTGAAATTTATTTTTGCCACAACAGAAATTCGCAAAGTTCCTATTACAATTCTTTCGCGTTGCCAACGTTTTGATTTACGACGTATTGAATCAAAAGCTTTGAGTGCACATTTGCGTCAAATTGCGAAATATGAAAAGGTAGAAGTAGAAGATCAAGCACTCTCTATGATTGCCCGTGCTGCAGAAGGATCTGCACGTGATGCATTATCCATTTTTGATCAAGCAATCGCCCATAGCAATGGCAATGTTAATGCTATTGCGGTGCGTACAATGTTAGGATTAGCGGATCAAGCACGTATTATTGATCTTTTTGAATTTATCATGAAGGGCGATGTTGTCAATGCGTTACATGAATTACGCAGTCAATATGAAGCAGGTGCTGATCCTCTTACTATATTGACAGAACTAGCCGATTTTAATCATCTGGTCACACGTTTACGTTTTACACCAGAAATAGTGGAAGATTTTTCTCTGACTGAAGAACAACGTTTAAGAAGTTTAGACTTTTCAAAAAAACTTTCCGTTCCTGTTTTATCCCGAAACTGGCAAATGTTACTCAAAGGTTTACAGGAAGTTAATCAAACTGCACGTCCTCTTCAAGCCGCTGAAATGCTTTTAATTCGTCTTGCTCACACGGCTGACTTACCAACTCTTGATGAGGCTTTAAAAAAGCTTACGCAAGAAAAAACGCCTCTCACACTGGTTAAAAACTCTTCTCATCAAGAATCTACAAATGCAAATAATATAACAAAAGAAACAATGGACGGAGCCCATGCTTCCTCGAGCATTTCAAATACATTAGCCGATCAATCAGATTTAAAAACATCTTTGAAAAACCAATTAGATCATTCCTTACAACCAGAAAATTTAGTTAAAAATCAAAACCATGACAAAATCAACGCCCAAGAAGTAACAGAAATTCTAGAAACTTCTCCATCTACTGATCTTTCTGAAAAGATTGTAAATTTATCGCATTCTGTCACGCAAACAACAGAAAAGATTACTGAGCCTAAAACTCTCGTGATTAATTCTTTGCACGATATTGTTCAATTAGCCGAACAGCATAATGACACTCCTTTCAAACTCCTTATTAAAGAATTTGTTCATCCTGTTTCTTTTGAAGCTGGGCATATTACCTTAAGACTTTCTGAAAATACCCCACAATTTCTTGCTCATGATATAGAAAAAAAGATATCTCAATGGACAGAAAAACGCTGGACAATAACTTTTGTTAATGAAGGAGGTGGCCCAACCTTACAGGAGGAAAGTATAGCGATTCAAAAGACTCTTTTTTCTAATGCAGAAACAGATCCTGATATCGCGAAAATCCTCAATCATTTCCCAGAAGCAAAAATTGTCGATATTCGACTCAATAAAGAAGAAAATGATCTTGATTTGCTCTCCAATACCTTTAAAAATGCTGATATTTTTAAAAATAAAAATGATATCAATGATGAATAAGGATACCTATTCCTATGCGTGAAATGATGAGCATGATGAAAAAAGCCAAAGAAATGCAAGAAAAAATGCAGAAGATTCAGGAGGAAATAGCTAATCTGCAAGCTGTGGGCACCGCAGGGGGTGGTCTCGTCAATATCACTTTAAATGGCAAAAATATTATAACAGCAATTCAAATTGATCCTTCATTACTCAAACCTGAGGAAGCTGAAATTCTTGAAGATCTCATTATGGCAGCTTATAATGAAGCAAGAACAAAAATCGAAGTCGCAATAGAAGAAAAAACCAAAAGTATGACGGCAGGGCTACCACTCCCATCAGGTTTCAAGCTTCCATTTTAATGAAACGGATTTTTTCCGTGGGACAAAAATATGTCTAAATACATTGCAGGACCTGAGATTGAACGTCTCATTCAGATTTTATCACGGTTACCAGGTCTTGGTCCACGTTCAGCACGTCGTGCTGCGCTTCATCTTATCAAAAAAAAAGAGACATTGCTGGAGCCTTTGGGAGCGGCTATACAAGCAGCTATAGAAAAAGTCGGCATTTGTTCTGTTTGTGGAAATGTCGATACCATTGATCCTTGTTCAATTTGTACAGATTTGCGCCGCGATGATACAACAATCATCGTTGTTGAGGATATTGCTGATCTGTGGGCTCTTGAACGCGCAAAAACTTTAGCCGCACGTTACCATGTGTTGGGTGGACGACTCTCCCCCTTAGATGGAATAGGTCCTGACGAACTCAACATTGCCACCTTAATACAGCGTGTTGTACAAAACCCTATTACGGAAATTATTCTTGCTGTCAATGCGACTGTCGAAGGTCAAACAACTGCTCACTATATCACCGATCAGCTTTCTAATTTTCCAGTTAAAATTACGCGACTTGCTCATGGTGTTCCTGTAGGAGGCGAGCTTGATTATCTTGATGATGGAACTTTAGCAGCAGCTGTACAAGCAAGAACAAATCTTTAAAAATTTCTTTCTCTTACCTGTTATCTCGCTTTATTTACTATCATTTCTTTTTATGGGGAAATATTAAAATGATCAAAAAACATCTCTCACTTTTAAACGACTTTGGTCCTGGTATTCTAGCATGTTTACTCATATCAGCCTTAGCTTATGGCTTAGAAGTTGTAGAAAAACAGCTTTTTGGACAAGCATGGCTTGAAAGCCTTGTTTTGGCAATTCTTTTAGGATCGATTATCCGTAGTTGTTTTCCTTTGCCAACATATTTTCAAAAAGGTATCACCTTTTCTGCAAAAACACTTCTCGAAATTGCTATCGTTCTTCTAGGAGCAAGCATTAGCATTAACGCAGTCCTTTCAGCTGGTTGGAATTTGCTTGCTAGTATCATATTCGTGATATTCGTAACGATTATCCTGAGCTTTGCCATCGGCCGACTTTTCGGGCTTTCTACACATTTGGCAATGCTGGTCGCTTGTGGGAATGCTATTTGTGGCAATTCAGCTATTGTTGCCGTTGCACCTGTCATAAAAGCAAAACATGACGATGTAGCCGCGTCAATTGCCTTCACTGCTCTTTTAGGAATTCTTATTATTTTATTTTTACCCTTTTTACATCCATCTCTGAATTTGTCATTTAGCCAATATGGTGTGCTTGCTGGCATGGTTGTTTATGCTGTACCACAGGTTTTAGCAGCAACAGCATCTGTCTCTTTTCTGAGTGTTCAAATTGCAACAATTGTCAAATTAGTACGGGTTCTCATGTTAGGCCCTGTTATTTTTACTCTATCAATCATTTATCGCCGATCAGCACAAACACGCTTGCGTTTACATACCCTCGTCCCATGGTTTATCATTGGCTTTATTATCATGATGCTTGTTCGCTCAAGTGGTCTTATCCCTGAAAAGGCTATCAATCCCATCAAATTTATTGCCCAGTTGTTTACTGTTATCTCAATGGCTGCACTAGGATTAGGTGTTGATATCCGATCACTAAAAAAAGCAGGATGGCGCGTCATTTTGGCTTCAACCTGCTCCATAATTATTCTCGGTATTTGTAGCCTTATTATGATACAATTGAATGATTTAAATCATATAACATTTTAAAATGTGCATTGATTATTATTTTTTCAACGTAGTATGCAATCAACCCAAAGTCCTCATTATTATTAAAATCAGTTCTTTCATAAACCAGAAAAAGTTCTAAAATATTGCTCATTATTCTATACAAAAAATTGAAAGAGCTGATATTTAAGTGAAAACTGTCAATTTTGCTTTTCAGTCCATAATGATTTGCAACGGGGTAGTATCAAAATACGTAACTCATACAAAACAATACCATTTCTTTCATCTGCTCTCATTACGCTAAGGTTTTTATACAAAGACTGATAAAATATATTCTTATTTGGAAAAAATGTGAGATCATGACTTTTCCTCTTTTAAATTACTTTTACTTACTATGTAATACAAGTGGCATCAACGTACTATTTGATAGCTTACAAGTTGTGACAACCCTTACATTTAAACGATTCGTGAAGGAGTTTTTATTCTTTTCTTCAACAGTTTTGATTCATACGCTAACTCCGCTTGTAATATACAAGCTAATAACTTTAATTGTTTCACCATAAGTAGACTTAAAATAAGAGAATCTTACAATACTCAAGGTACTCATTCAAAAAGTGATAAAAATAAGGATTAAATCAACATCTCGTTCTATCCCATAAAAAGATATTGTTGCTTATTGGCACTAGTAACTTTCTTACAAATGAAATATACGATAATGAAAAGATTAAAAATACAGCAGGACTTTTATTTATCGTTTTATTCAACTAAAATATTTTTATGCTTATCCTTGCTATAGATACTGCTTCAATTTATTGTGCTGTTGCGCTTATTCGTCATAAATCTGTTATTGCGCGTATCAATGAACGCATAAACAAAGGACATGCCGAAAAAATTATTGGGCAGATTACACAAATAATGACACAAGCCAATATGACGCTTGATCAAGTTGAGCGTATTGCTGTCAATATTGGACCTGGATCATTTACTGGTGTGCGTGTCGGTGTTGCAACAGCGCGCGCTTTGGCATTAGCACTTGAAATACCAGCTGTTGGAGTGAGTGCTCTTGAAGCGTTAGCAGCACAAGTCATAAACAGTAAAAGTACAGCATCGGCAATTACTGTTGTCATTGAAGCAGGGAGAGGGATGTTCTACCATCAAAATTTTCATAATGATCTCACACCTTTGGGAGCGCCGGGATTAAAAACAATTGAAAATATCCTCGAAGATTTGCCAAAAAAAACCCGACTGACTGGCCCAGCTGCTGATGTCGTTGTGGAGCATGTTAAAAACCATAAAATATACGAAAAAATTGTCCTAGAAAAAATCCCCTGCGAAGCGGCCGATATTGTAAACTATGCTTATCTTGCTGCAAACAAACAATCAAAAAATTCACCTCGCCCACTCTATCTACGCAGCGCTGATGCAAAACAACAAACCAATTTTGCTTTACCACAAAAAAAATAATGCCCAAATTTTCATTGACAAAAAAGAATTTTGGAATTGCTCCGCTACAAGTTAATGATAGTGCTTCTCTTCATCAAATTCATCAGCATTGTTTTACCCCTTCTTGGGAAAAACAAGCTTTTGATAATTTCTTAACAGATCACTCTATCTTCGGATACAAAGCTTTTCTCATTGATCACTCTGATCAAATTTTAGGCTTTTGCCTATGCCGTCTCATCCTTGATGAAGCAGAAATCATCACAATTGCTGTTCACCCTCATTATCGTCAAAAAGGAATTGGTACCTTTCTTATCGAAAGCACAGTTCACTATCTTCACGACAAGGGCGCCATAAAATTATTCTTGGAAGTAGAAGCCACAAATCTTTCTGCTTTGAACCTTTATCAACGCTTTGAATTTCAAAAAATTTCTGAACGTCTTGCCTATTACGCGTCAAAAAATGGTCGTGGTGATGCAATTATCATGCAAAAAACTTTTAAGCAAATAGATTGAGATTTGTGTAAAAAACATTTACACATGCGCCATGAATAAAGTAAATCCTAAAAATACGCCTCCTGTTGCTCCTAAAAAGGTTTTTATCAAAACCTATGGATGTCAAATGAATGTTTATGATAGCCAACGGATGACTGATAGCCTCAGTTCGCAAGGCTATGTGACAACACAAATTCCCAATGATGCCGATCTTATTCTTGTTAATACCTGTCATATTCGTGAAAAAGCAGCAGAAAAACTTTATTCTGATCTCGGTCGTTTGCGCGTTATGCGTCAAGAGCGCACACCTGATAAACCCCTTATGGTTGGTGTAACAGGTTGTGTTGCACAAGCTGAGGGAAGTGAAATCTTGCGCCGTGCTCCAACAGTGGATCTTGTTATTGGTCCGCAAATGTATCATCGCTTGCCAGAATTGTTAGAAAAAGCCAAACAAGGGAAAAAAATTATCGAAACAGACTATGCTGTTGAAGATAAATTTGCTCATTTGCCGCCCCATAATAAACATGCAGTAAGAAAACGAGGTGTTAGCGCATTTTTAACAGTACAGGAAGGTTGCGATAAATTTTGCACTTTTTGTGTTGTTCCTTACACACGCGGTGCTGAAATATCACGGTCTGTCGAGCAAATTACCGAGGAAGCCCTTCAACTCATCGAAGCGGGTGTCAAAGAAATTACGCTGCTTGGACAAAATGTCAATGGTTGGCATGGACAAAGTGCTGATGGCAAAATTTGGCGTCTTGGCGATCTTCTTTATCATCTCGCAAAACTCAATGGTTTAAAGCGTTTGCGTTACACAACCAGCCACCCACGTGATATGGATGATAGCCTTATTGCCGCGCATCGAGATCTTGATATGTTAATGCCTTACCTCCATCTTCCTGTTCAATCAGGTTCAGATCGCATCTTAAAAGCCATGAACCGACAACACAAAAGCTCTCATTATCTTCATCTTATCGAAAAAATTCGAACCGTACGGCCAGATATTGCCTTTTCAGGCGATTTTATTGTAGGGTTTCCAGGAGAAACAGATGAAGACTTTGAAGAAACCATTAAACTTATTCAACAAGTACAGTACAGTTCAGCTTATTCTTTTAAATATTCCCCCCGTCCTGGAACAGTGGGAGCCACAATGAAAAATCATGTTGATGAATCTGTAAAAGATGCCCGACTTCAACATTTACAAACCCTTCTCCTTGAGCAACAAAATGCGTTTTTGCGTTCTAAAATTGATCAGAAAACGAATGTTCTCATCGAAAAACCTGGACGTCACTCAGGGCAAATGGTAGGGCGTTCCCCTTGGCTTTTACCTGTTGTTGTCGATACAGAAGCCTCTACAGGTAGCGTGATAGAAATTCATATTAAAAATGCAAGCTCAAACAGTTTTGTTGGTGAAGTGACAAATAGATAAACATGCCTCTAATACCTTGTTCAAAAATAAATATTTTGGAAAACTCTTTTATTTTAAAAGCAAATGATTACATCTAAAGCGTGCACTTTTTGTAAAAATTGTCTTTTATAAAATTTACTTAACAAAATGTGCAACATTTATGTAGATATGGAGAATAAGCTGAAAGCTTCAACCGAAAAAATAAAGCGTATTAAAGAAAAAGTAAATACGTCCCTTGAAAAGGCTGATACCTTGAAACAAACAAGCGCTTCAGATGTGAGCCAAGTTGTTTTGATTTTCGAAAATAATAAATATGCAAAAGCAGTTTTTGGTAAATTTGACGAAAATCTCGCTTATATCGAAAAAAAACTCGAACTTAGTATTCATCCGCGTGGTAATGAAGTCTTAATCCGTGGAAATGTTTCTGTTATAAAACGTGCGCAATATGTATTGCAGCAGCTTTATGAACGTGCCAAAACACATCAAGAGCTCACTTTATCAGATATAAAAGGAGCGATTGCTATGGCAAATATACCAAAGAAGCAGAAAGAAGACACAATAACACACAAATCTGCAACGAAACGTATACCAGCTCGGTTGAGTACCCATAAAAAAATAATTCATGCAAGAACTCCAACACAAGACGCTTACATAAGTGCTATGGCGCATACTGAACTTGTGTTTGGTGTAGGACCAGCAGGAACAGGAAAAACATATCTTGCTGTTGCTCATGCTGCAATGCTTCTAGAACGTGGTATCATTGAGCGAATTATTCTCTCACGTCCAGCTGTTGAAGCTGGAGAACATCTTGGTTTTCTTCCCGGTGATCTCAAAGAAAAAGTCGACCCATATTTACGACCACTTTATGATGCTCTTTATGATATGATGCCCGCTGAAAAAATAGAACGCATTTTAGCCTCTGGTGTCATAGAAATTGCTCCTCTCGCCTTTATGCGCGGACGAACACTTGCCCATGCTGCTGTTATTCTTGATGAGGCACAAAATACTACCCCCATGCAAATGAAGATGTTCCTCACACGTCTTGGAGAAGGAACGCGTATGATCGTTACCGGTGACGTAAGCCAAATTGATTTGCCTACAGGGCAAAAATCAGGTCTCATTGAAGCAATTCGCATTCTTTCAAATGTAGAAAATATTGCAATTGTGCATTTTGATGAAAAAGATGTTGTACGCCATCCACTTGTTGCTGCTATTGTTCGTGCTTATGATCTTGATTCCGAAATACAAAATAAAAAAAAATCATTCGCATGCGATGCATTAAAAAATGAATTTGATTCATCATGATTATTATTGATATAATGATTAAAAGCGCAGGGTGGAATGATGAGAAAATGCTTTATAATATCACTGAAAAAGCATTAATGACAACTATGCATCATGTTTCATTGGCAAATGTTGTAAGCGAGATTAGCCTGCTTTTTACGGATGATGAACATATGGCACAAATCAATGCACAATGGCGCAACAAAAACAAATCTACTAATGTATTATCCTTTCCTGCTTTTCCACTTAAAGCTGGAAATCGACCTGGTCCCATGCTCGGTGATATCATTATTGCCCGAGAAACTGTTGTTTTCGAAGCAGAGAAAGAAGGAAAAACATTTCAAGACCATTTAACACATATGATTGTTCATGGTATCTTGCATCTGCTTGGTTATGACCATGAAACTGATGATGAAGCATATAAAATGGAAAAGCTCGAAAGAGAAATTCTTCAAAAGCTTTCCATAAAAGATCCTTACGCATAATTGTCTATCAATGATAAAATTTAACTTTTAAAATCAATATTACCAGCATACCATTTAAAGCCTCTTATTTATCTGTTATAAAAGAAAGTCTAGAAGATTTCAAAACCATGGCAAACAAAATAAATGCACAAAATAATAGTCAAGCATCTTCTAATAATGAAAAAGACCCCTCTCAACAGACGAATCATACAGAGAAATATTCCCTGATGAATCATTTATTTTCATTCTTACGGGGTCGTAATTGTGCATCTACGTCACTGCGCGATGATCTTACCGTTGCACTCACGACTAACAATGAAAAAGATACCGCCCTCTTCTCACCTGAAGAACGTACTATGCTGCATAACATTTTACGCTTACGTGAAGCACGCGTGGATGATGTTATGATACCTCGTTCTGAAATCGAAGCATTAGAAATAAACACCTCTCTTGGAGAAACCCTTAAATGTTTTGCAAAAATTGGTCATTCTCGTATCCCCGTTTATGCTGAAACTTTAGATGATCCGCGCGGCATGATCCATATCCGCGATATTCTTAACTACATCACTCGCTTTATTATCAACCCAACAAAAACCGAACAAAAATCCGATTTGCTTCAATTAAACCATACAGACTTGCATACTCCAATCGGTGAATTGGATTTGATCCGAACAGTTCTCTTTGTTCCCAGTTCTATGCTTGCAAGCAAATTATTAACACGGATGCAAACTACACGAACTCAAATGGCTTTAGTTATTGATGAACATGGAGGAACAGATGGTCTCGTTTCAATGGAAGATATTGTTGAGTTAGTCGTTGGGGATATCGAAGATGAACATGATAATGTCGACAATGCTATCGTACGTGAACCAAATAATAAATGGCTCGTTGATGCAAGAACTGAACTAGAAGATGTGGAGAAAGCTCTTGGTCCTGATTTTATCGTAGGGGAATATGGTGATGAAGTTGATACTATTGGTGGTTTGATCGTCTCAATTCTTGATCGCATTCCTGCTAAAGGTGAAATTGTCGAAGCTGTACCTGGCTATAGATTTCGTATTTTAGAAGCTGATAAACGCCGGATTAAACGATTGCGCATTTTTCGCATTCCCAAAAATGAGAATCTTGAGAACAATGCCATCCCTAAAGAATAGTCCAGCATTTTTAAACAATTTCATCGTTTTTTTGTTCTCTGTTACAGGCTGGAAGCGCCAAGCATGGATATTTCTGTGTGGTGCTCTTACTTCTTTTGCACTTCCACCCTTTTATTTAACACCTCTTTGCTTTTTAACTTTCCCTCTCTTTATTGTTTTACTTGACTCAATACGGGCCACCAAAAACAATAAAAAACATTTTTTTACTTACGCTTTAAGCTGTGGAACCTTTGGTTTTAGTTATTTTATTTGCGGCCTTTGGTGGCTATGCAATGCTTTGTTAACAGATCCAGATTCTTTTGGTTGGGCAGTCCCATTAGCCATTTTATTCCCTCCACTCTACCTTTCTCTTTATTGGTTTTTTTCTGGTTTCATTGTCGGTTTATTATGGACAAAAGGAATAGCACGCTTTTTTGTTTTAGCCTTTGCATTAGGATTATCCGAGTGGTTGCGTGCGTTTTTATTCACAGGATTTCCATGGAATTCTCTTGGCTATACAGCCATGCCAACCCCAATGTTCATGCAATCTGATGCAATCGTAGGACTTTACGGAATGAATATTCTTGCTGTCTTAGCCTACAGTTTGCCAACTGTTTTATTAACGGATGAAAAAAAGAAAGTGGCACTTTCTCTTTGTTTATCACTTATATTCATTCACTGTGGTTTTGGGTTTTATCGTCTTCATACTATAGAAAACACAACTGAAGATCAAAAAAGTGCTTATTGGGTGCGCATTGTTCAACCGTCCATCCAACAAAATATAAAATTGCGTGATAATACACGAGAATCTATGTTGGAAGCGCATATGAAGCTAAGTGCAACGCCAACAACCGATCAAAATTCAGAACCCGATTTTATCGTATGGCCTGAAGCTTCCGTTCCTTACCTTCTCTATGATAAATCATCTATCACAATGCGCATTGCCTCTCTTTTAAAACCTAAACAATGGGCTATTGTTGGAGCAATACGCGCCAGCAATGATCTACCTCATTCCCAAACACAATATTTTAATACAATTGCAGTCATTAATGCTCAAGGTAATATTTTAAATACTTCCGATAAACTTCATTTGGTTCCTTTTGGTGAGTATCTCCCTTATCAGAATTTATTGAAAAAAATTGGATTGCGTACCCTTGCTGATAATATTGGTGGATATAGTGCTGCAAGTGTGCGCAAAATTGTTACAATGCCAAACGGATTTTCTTATCTACCCTTAATTTGTTATGAAGCAATATTTCCCCATGAAATGACTTTTAAAGGCTCCCCGCCTCAAGCAATTATTAATATTACAAATGATGCATGGTTTGGTGTAACACCTGGACCCTATCAACATCTTCAACAAGCACAGCTTCGTGCCGTTGAACTGGGAATCCCCCTCATACGGGCAGCCAATAATGGCATATCAGCTGTTATTGATTCTTATGGACGAATCGTTGTAGCTCTTCGACAAAATGCTGTGGGCATTATTGATTCACAAGTTCCATCATCCATTACCCCTATAGGAAGCAATGAATACAGAACTTTCTCTACTTTTATCTTATTCATCCTTATGCTATTGTGTCGTATTGGTTTTGGTTTTACAAAACAGCTTAAATGATTCAAGTGCCCTTTGTACGGTATTGTGTTGCGTGTACCAGTGATATTGGGAAAAAATATTACATATTGTTTTAATTATATGATAAATCAACTGCGCATAAATATGATGTTGGTTTAGAAGAAAAATGCTGGAAATAAAGAGTTGCATTATGACCGAAACTAGAAAAAAACCTGACCCTATAGATATCTATGTTGGAACTCGTATCCGTTTACGTCGTAATATTTTAGGACTCACTCAAGAGAAACTAGGTGAAAAATTAGGAATTACTTTTCAGCAAATCCAAAAATATGAAAAAGGAACAAACCGTATTGGTGCCAGCCGTCTTCAAGCGATAGCGGAAATTATGGATGTTCCTGTTTCTTACTTTTTTGATAAAGGTATTACCTCCCAACAAGTAGAGGGTTTTGCTGAAAGTGAACACAATTTTATAGACTTTTGTTCTAGCAGCGAAGGGATTCAGCTCATGCGCGCTTTTACAAATATATCTGATGCTAAAGTGCGTCGAAAAATTATTGACTTGGCAAAAGCACTTTCTGAGGAAGATTTGACAAATAAGTTATAAATTAAAATTATATCTTTTCTCTTTTATTCATATACATTTGCATTGACTATTTGCTGTAGAATTAGCAAATGGTGACGACTTTAGTAAGCAATTGATTAAATCGTTGGTTTTCTTTTTTGAAGGAGTTCCTATGCCGCATCAAGATTATCTTTTTACGAGCGAATCGGTATCGGAAGGACATCCTGATAAAATTTGTGATCGTATTTCCGATGAAATCGTTGATATGATCTATAAAGAAGCTGAAAAGACTGGTACTGATCCATGGTTAGTACGCGTTGCCTGTGAAACTCTCGTCAGTGTCAACCGTGTTGTTATCGCTGGTGAAGTACGTGTTCCCGACACGCTATTAAAAAAAGATAAAAATAAAGAATTCATCTATGATGAAACTAGCTTTCCACTCATTAATCCTACACGTTTTCGTACAGCAGCGCGCCGTGCTATTCGTACCATTGGCTATGAACAAGCAGGCTTCCATTGGAAAACTGTTAAAATTGATGTTCTTTTGCGCCCACAATCAGCTGATATAGCAAGAGGGGTTGATAATGCTACGGATCGGCATGGTGAAGAAGGAGCGGGTGATCAAGGTATCATGTTTGGATATGCTTGCCGTGAAACACCTGATCTCATGCCTGCGCCAATTTATTATGCGCATAAAATTCTCAAACTTCTTGCCGCAGCTCGTCATAAAGGAGAGGGAGAAACTGGAAAATTAGGACCAGATGCTAAAAGCCAAATAACCATACGTTATAAAAATGGAAAACCGATAGAGGTCACATCCATTGTTCTTTCAACGCAGCACCTTGATGAAAGCTGGGATTCCAATAAAGTACGTACAGTGGTTGAACCTTACATTCGCCAAGCTTTACATGACATTCCCATTGCAGCTCAATGCAGTTGGTATATTAACCCAACAGGAAAATTTGTCATTGGAGGCCCTCAAAGCGATGCCGGATTAACGGGACGCAAAATTATTGTGGATACTTACGGAGGTGCAGCACCCCATGGAGGCGGTGCTTTTTCAGGAAAAGATACAACAAAAGTTGATCGTTCTGCTGCCTATGCGGCACGCTATCTGGCTAAGAATATTGTTGCTGCTCATTTAGCAGAGAGATGCACCATTCAACTCTCCTATGCAATTGGTATTGCACAACCTTTATCTATTTATCTTAATCTTCATGGAACAGGAAAAGTCGATGAAAAGGTTATTGAAGAAGCCATCCGCAAAATAATGGACCTTTCACCTACCGGCATTCGAAAACATCTTGACCTCAATAAACCTATTTATGCGAAAACAGCTGCCTATGGTCACTTTGGTCGTAAACCAAAACACGATGGTTCGTTTTCATGGGAAAAAACTGATCTCGTGAAAACGCTTCAAACAATGATCCAAATCCCATGATTAAACATAATATACGTAAGAGTGAAGCATTTTTTGGACGCAGACAAGGAAAACAACTTCGAGACAGTCAGCTTACACGTATACAAATGCTTCTCCCCAGTTTGAATATTGATTTAAATGTCCCTCCTCCCTTAAACCTTACATCCTTATTTTCAAGCAAAGTAAGAGAAATTCGACTTGAAATCGGTTTTGGTGGAGGTGAACATTTACTTCATGAAATGGAATATTTTCCAAAAACCGGTTTTATCGGCGTCGAGCCCTTTATCAATGGCATGGCAAAAATATTGTCGTCTCTTGAACAGCATCAAAACCATCAAAATCGTCTTCGCCTCTATAATGATGATGCTACACGCCTTCTTGATTGGCTCCCTGATAACTCGCTTGATGGAATAGACCTCTTCTATCCTGATCCTTGGCCGAAAAAAAAACACTGGAAACGACGCTTCATCAATATAAAAAATCTTAACCGTTTTGCTCGTGTTCTTAAAATAGGAAAATTTTTTCGCTTTGCTAGCGATATAGACAGTTATGTAAACTGGACTTTGTACCATTGTGCACAACATGATCACTTTGAATGGAAAGCAGAAAGCCCTCAAGACTGGAAACTCCCTTATCCACTATGGAGCGGAACCCGCTATGAAGCAAAAGCTTTACGCGAAGGACGAACGCCTGCCTATCTTACCTTTATCAAGAAATAAATGATCAAGCGCTTTTCTCATAAACAACTTGAAAAATTTTGAATTTAAGAGTATCAATAGTTAAATTCTTGGTCTTATGATGAAGAGTGGGCCGTTGGACCCGCTCTTTTTTAATATCATAAAACTGATGAAACCAACTTGGATAAAATGTATGAACGAAGCTGAAAAAATAAGCAATCTTGACGAACCACGCCTGTTTGAAGAAGATGGTATCGAAGCACAGGTTGCTGCTCTTGTCATACCACTACTTAAACCTTTAGGTTTTCGTTTGGTTCGTGTGAAACTTCTTGGTCAAAATGGTTTAACACTTCAAATTATGGTTGAACGTGCTGATGGTTCTATGACCATAGAAGATTGTGAAACTGTTAGTCGAACAGTTTCTCCCCTCCTTGATGTACAAAATGTTATTGAACGCAAATATCATTTAGAAATCTCATCACCTGGAATTGATCGTCCATTGGTAAGAAAATCTGATTTTTTTCATTGGCAAGGGCATCTTGCAAAAATTGAAACCAAAATAACAATTGATGGGCGCCGAAAATTTCGTGGGACACTTACAAATATCACGCAAGATGGATTTATTTTAAACACTGATAAAGCTGCTTATGGAGAAGCCATGTATACCCCTATTTCCTTTTGTGATATCATAAATGCGCATTTAGTGCTTACCGATGAGCTTATTCGCGATGCATTGAAACAAAATAAAGATTTAAGTCAACAATTCATTGCCGAAGAGAACGCTAACGACTCTATACAGACGCTCAATTTCAAAAAATAATATCACTGGGAAATACCCATCGTGTGGCACAAAGAAGGAGAAAATTGATGGCTACAAGCGCTAACAGGCTTGAGATTCTGCAAATTGCAGATGCTGTTGCACGTGAAAAGTCAATCGACCGTGAAATTGTCATTTCTGCGATGGCTGATGCTATTCAAAAAGCAGCACGTTCTCGTTATGGTCAAGAAACCAATATTCGTGCTGAAATCAATTCTAAAACAGGTGAAATTAAATTACAGCGCCTGCTTAAAATCGTTGATGTCGTTGAAGACTATACAACGGAAATTACTTTGTCTGATGCTCTCAAACGTCAAGCAGAAGCAAAAATTGGTGATTTTTTTGCTGATCTTTTACCTCCTATGGATTTTGGACGTATCGCAGCACAATCTGCTAAACAGGTTATTGTACAAAAAGTACGCGATGCAGAGCGCGATCAGCAATATGAAGAATTCAAAAATAAAGTTGGTGAAATTATTTCTGGTACAGTTAAGCGTGTGGAATATGGTAACGTCATCGTTGATCTAGGGCGCGGTGAAGCTATTGTGCGCCGTGATGAATTAATTCCTCGTGAATCATTCCGCTATGGAGATCGCATTCGTGCTTTTGTCAATGATGTACACCGTGAAACGCGTGGTCCGCAAATTTTCCTTTCACGCACACATCCCCAATTTATGGTAAAACTTTTCACTATGGAAGTACCAGAAATTTATGATGGTATTATAGAAATCAAATCTGTTGCTCGTGATCCAGGTTCACGGGCTAAAATCGCCGTTGTTTCACGTGATGGTTCCATTGATCCTGTTGGAGCATGCGTTGGAATGCGAGGAAGTCGTGTACAAGCTGTTGTTGCTGAATTACAAGGCGAAAAAATTGATATTATTCCTTGGTCGCCTGATGCGGCAACATTTGTCGTTAATGCACTGCAACCTGCTGAAGTTTCTAAAATCATCCTTGATGAAGATGCTGAACGGATTGAAGTTATTGTGCCAGATGATCAACTTAGCCTTGCTATTGGACGACGTGGGCAAAATGTTCGCTTGGCTTCGCAACTAACAGGATGGAACATTGATATTTTAACGGAAAAGGAAGAATCTGAAAATCGTCAAAAAGAATTTACTGAACGAAGTAAATTGTTTATGGAAGCCTTAGAGGTTGACGAAATGATCGGACAGGTTATGGCATCAGAGGGTTTTTCTTCTATTGAAGAAATCGCCTATATTGATCTTGAAGAAATCGCTTCTATTGATGGTTTTGACCATGATACCGCCGCTGAAATCCAAAGTCGTGCCCGCGAATATCTTGATCATCAAGAAAAAGCACTTGATGAAAAACGCAAAAAGCTCGGAGTTTCTGACGAATTGCGAACACTTCCTGGAATGACAAGTGCTATGTTGGTTGCTGTAGGTGAGGATGGTGTAAAAACAATAGAAGACTTTGCTGGCTATGCCGTTGATGATTTAGCTGGTTGGAGAGAACGTAAAGAAGGCCAAACACAGAATTTTTCTGGTATTTTAACCCCTTTTGACATTACACGCGCAGATGCAGAAGCTATGGTTTTAGCCGCACGTGTACAAGCAGGCTGGATAGACCAAGCTGATCTTGTTACAGAAAATCCTGTAGAAGATGGAAATTCTACAGAAAATGAAAAAATAGATGATTTGGATGTGGATACACTTTAAATGAATGAACGGACTTGCATTGTGACCCGAAAAAATGCTTCAGCACAAACGCTGATCCGTTTTGTTATTGGTCCCAACAACCAAATTGTTCCTGATCTTAAAGCGAATTTACCAGGGCGTGGCGTTTGGATTTCCGCCCATCACGCTGTTATTGAGAAAGCAATAAAACAGAAAGCTTTTCATAGAAATTTTAAAACAGATGTTGAGGTTGCACCAAATCTTGTGCATGTTGTTGATACGCTTTTACTAAAAGCCGCTCTTTCAAGCCTTTCCATGGCACGAAAAGCGGGAGCAATTGTTATGGGAGCAACAAAGGTTGACGCTGCTATCCGCTCTGGTAAAGTTATTCTTGTACTTCATGCTAAAGAAACAACAGAAGATGGGAAACGAAAAATTGCACAGGCCATCCATTCAATACAACAACAAACAAATCGGACTATAAAAACCATATCTTTATTTACAAGTGATGAAATGCGAGTGGCTTTTGGCTCTAATCCTGTAATGCACGCGGCCTTACTGGACACAAAAGCTGCTGAAGGATTTCTCAAAACAACATGTAAATTGATCAGCTATCGTGACGACAAGCATAGTAAGTCTAGTGAGATGACGGCACAAGCCGTGAAGGAAGTACAATGAGTGAAAATAACAACGACAAAACAACCGTCAAGAAGACACTAACTCTCAAGAGGTCTGTCTTGGAAACGAGCACGGTTAAACAAAATTTTAGTCATGGCCGTACGAAGGCTGTCGTTGTCGAAACCAAACGGCGTAAAATTACGCGACCTGATGAAAAAGCTGAAACCCTACAGCCCATTACAAAGCCGCATGTGGCCCCCCAGCGTTCTAAACCGCGTTTTGAGGGAAAAAAGCCTCAAGAATCTGTGACCAAAAGCAATCTTTCATCAACTGAAATGGAAGCGAGGCTTCGCGCGTTAGAAGAAGCACATATCCAAGAAAAAATAACGCGAGAACAAGCCGAAGAAGAAGCAAGACGCGCTAAAGAGCGTGAAGAAATTTTACAGCAAGAAATTAAAGAAAAAGAAATACATCTCCAACAAGAAGAAGAAATATTGCCAGTACAGACTCCACCTGTTCCCCCTCTCATTGAACAGACAGATATTCCTATTGCGCCTAAACAAACAACCGTGGTTGAAAAACGCAAAATAGATGACAATAAAGAGGAAGAACGGCATAGTCGACGTGCTAATCCTGCTAAGTCAGAAATACGTGTACCAAAAGTTGTCAAAGGAGCTGATGAGCGGAGACGCGGAAAGCTAACTCTGAATAGTGCACTGGATGAAGAAGGAAGCGCACGTGGGCGCTCAATGGCTGCAATGCGGCGTAGACAGGAAAAGTTTAAGCGTGCACAAAATCAAGAACCAAGAGAAAAAATTTCTCGCGAAGTTGTTCTTCCTGAAACGATTACCATTCAAGAGCTCGCACAACGTATGACTGAGCGTTCTGTTGATGTGATTAAATTCTTGATGAAACAAGGACAAATGATGAAACCTGGCGATGTTATTGATGCAGATGTTGCCGAACTCATCGCTGTTGAATTTGGCCATACTGTTAAACGTGTTTTAGAATCTGACGTAGAAGAAGGTATCTTTAATATAATAGATAATCCTCAAAACATGCAGCAGCGTGCCCCTGTTGTAACCATTATGGGCCATGTTGACCACGGAAAAACTTCTCTTTTGGATGCTATTCGTAAAGCAAATGTTGTTTCTGGCGAAGCAGGAGGTATTACGCAGCATATTGGTGCCTATCAAGTAGAACAAAATGGTCAAAAAATTACCTTTATTGATACACCAGGTCATGCCGCATTTACGGCTATGCGTGCACGCGGAGCTCGTGTTACTGATATTGCTGTTCTCGTTGTAGCCGCTGATGATAGTGTTATGCCTCAAACGATTGAATCAATCAATCATGCGAAAGCTGCTGGTGTACCTATCATTGTTGCTATCAACAAAATTGATAAACCAGCTGCGAATGCACAAAAAGTGCGTACAGAACTTCTACAACATGAAGTGTTTGTTGAAACTATGGGTGGAGAAACTTTGGACGTTGAAGTTTCTGCTAAAACTGGTCAAAATCTTGATAAACTTCTCGAAGCTATCCTTCTTCAAGCTGAAATGCTTGATCTGAAAGCAGATCCTCAACGAACTGCAGAGGGCGTTATCATTGAAGCCAAATTGGATCGCGGACGTGGGTCTGTTGCAACAGTTCTTGTTCAAAAAGGTACATTACACCCTTCTGATATTATCGTTGCCGGAAATGAATGGGGTCGTGTGCGTGCTTTGATTGACGACCATGGCCGCCATGTCAAAGAGGCCGTTCCCTCTACACCAATTGAAATTTTAGGCATGCAAGGAACACCACAAGCCGGAGACCGTTTTGCTGTTGTCACACATGAAGCAAAAGCACGTGAAATTTCTGAATATCGGCAACGATTAGCACGTGATAAAGCTGTTGCGCGGCAAACTGGTTCGCGTGGTTCTCTTGAACAGATGATGACAAAATTGCAAACGACTGGTGTTAAGGAATTTTCTCTTATTATAAAAGGAGATGTGCAAGGATCAATTGAAGCAATCGCTTCAGCATTGGAAAAACTCGGAAATGACGAGGTTCGTGCACGTATTGTACATTCTGGTGCTGGAGGAATTACCGAAAGTGATATTTCTCTTGCAGAAGCTTCTAACTCTGCTGTAATTGGCTTTAATGTTCGAGCCAATAAGCAGGCACGTGATTTTGCTAAAACACAAGGTATTGAAATTCGTTATTACAACATCATTTATGATCTTGTTGACGATATCAAGGCTGCTATGTCTGGATTACTCTCACCAGAACAGCGTGAAACTTTCCTTGGTAATGCTGAAATTCTAGAAGTCTTTAACATTACAAAAATTGGAAAAGTTGCAGGATGTCGTGTTACAGAAGGTAAAATAGAACGAGGAGCCGGTGTTCGCCTTATCCGCGATAATATCGTTATTCACGAAGGAAAGCTGAAAACACTCAAACGCTTTAAGGATGAAGTCAATGAAGTGCAAAATGGTCAAGAATGTGGAATAGCCTTTGAAAATTATGAAGACATGCGTGCAGGAGACATCATTGAGACCTTCCGTATCGAACATATTAATCGCACATTATAAAATAATCCAATAACTTTACTCTGTTGTGAAATGAGAAAAGTTATTAGTTTTATACACAATATTTCTTTTTGCTTATCTAAATGGTCAAAAAAGAGATCTTGTAGCAAGGATAAAACTTTGATGAAAAATGCAGGGCCATCACAACGGCAACTTAGAGTAGCAGAGCAAGTACGTCATGCAATAGCGCATATATTACAGCGTGATATTTTGCTTGATGATATCTTAAAAGATATTGTTATTTCTGTCTCTGAAGTACGCATGTCACCAGATTTAAAAATTGCTACTTGCTTTGTATCACCTCTCAGCACTCTTAAAAATGCTTCTCATACCGATGTTGTTGATACCCTCAATAAACATAGTCGTTTTCTCCGTGGAGAAATCAGTCATGCGTTGCGACAAATGAAATATATGCCAGAACTGCGTTTCCGACTTGATAATAGTTTTGATAATTTTTCAAAAATTGATGCCCTCCTTCGCTCGCCTGAGGTTGCACGCGATCTTCACCATAGTGATACAGATGAGGATTAAAGATATGGCGCGGCAACACAAGAAAAAAGGGCGTCCTGTTTCTGGCTGGGTCATATTTGATAAACCAAAAGGAATGAAATCAACAGAAGCTGTCTCACAAATCAAATGGCTCTTCCATGCTCAAAAGGCAGGACATGCGGGTACACTTGATCCTCTTGCTTCTGGTCTCCTTCCCATTGCATTGGGCGAAGCAACCAAAACCGTCCCTTACGTGATGCAAGGCAAAAAAACTTACCGTTTTCATATTGCTTGGGGGCAAGAGCGCTCAACAGATGATTTAGAAGGAGAAATAACGAAAACTTCTCTCATACGTCCAACACAAGAAGAAATACTTGCTCTTCTTCCTCAATATACAGGTGTTATTTTGCAAACACCTCCACAATTTTCAGCAATCAAAATTGCCGGAAATCGTGCCTATGATTTAGCGCGTGAAGGGGAAGTTGTTGAAATTCCGCCCCGTGAAGTGGAAATAGAAACTTTCAAGTTATTAGAAATGCCTACCAAAGAGCATTCTGTCTTTGAAATAACCTGCGGAAAAGGAACTTATGTGCGCTCTTTAGCACGCGATATGGGACGTGATCTCGGTTGCTATGGGCATATTGCTGATTTAAGACGTATTGCCGTCGCACCTTTTGATGAAGAAGATCTCATTACATGGGAGGAACTAAAAGCGGCCATTCCGCCAAATAAAAACACTACAGATGAGAATAATCGTTCTTTTGAAAAAAACTTCTCAACACTCGATGGGCTCTTAATTGACACAAGCGCCGCATTGGATTGCCTCCCTCACTATATCCTTAATGAAACTCAAGCACAGAGAATTATAAGAGGCCATTCTATCCTCTTGAATCATCACAAAGCACCTCTTGATGAAGAGGAAATTTGTGTCCTCTATAAGGAACAACTTCTTGCTATTGGCACTCTCGACAAAGGTCTATTTAAACCAAAGCGGATTTTCACAATTTAATCGATTCTTTTCCCAACCACCTTTTGCGGAAAGATATTTTTCTCTATCAATTAAGAAAAATATGGTGCTTTTCATTGTCTATATTTACCGTATTCATATCAAAATTTAAGTCAGTGCTATAAGCTAACACCACCACACACTTTTTCCTCTTAATGTCGCAATAATCCTTGCATTTAAAGGATTCATAAGAGGCTTTTTATTTCTTTTTCAATCGTTTTTTACTCATACTTTAGTCCTCGTTTATAATGTACAAGCAAAGATATGGACTGATCTACTCTAAATAGATTTGAAACGAGAAAAGCTTAAGATTTTCAGAACTATCACTCAACATGAAAAATGACAAGTAACCATTATAAATCAATTCATTAAATATTGAAACAGCAATTTTTTATGATTATGCTAACAAATTGATCGAAATAATATTAATATATGTAATTCTACAAAAACTGTTTTAACCCTAAGGGAGATGATCAGAGGAAACTTTTAAAAGCATCTCATTGGCTTGAGGTATTGTTTGGCGTTCAATCATGCGGTGCACTCTTATACCGTTAGGAGCACAATTTAAATGACGTAGACGCTTATTGACTTCTGCATCTGCTTTTGTACGACGATGATTATGGCGTAAATAATCTACCCATGTTGGCATATGATAAGCCTCTGTCCAATATTCAGGTCTTTCAAGATCTCGTAAAAGGACCCACTGACGCGCACCATCACGTAATCGAATATGGCGTCGACGCGTCATCACTTTGAGAAACTCTTCAAGATCATTTTCATGAATTTTATAATCGATCATTATCATGATCGGGCCACTTCTTGCTTTGAGGTCAAGTAATAATTCCGGCTCTCTAAAATGATCAAGAGGATTTAAATCTATCTGAGGAATTTCTTGAATTCTAAATTTTACCCCCGCAAGAGCACCAAAAATCAAGAATAGAGAACAAACGCTCAAAGCAATTGTTGGAGAATAACCATCAGCCAAAACTCCCCAGATTGCACTTCCAATAGCCATCCCCCCATAAGATGCCGTTTGATAAAGTGCTAAAGAACGTGCAACAACCCAGCGTGGTGTAGAGAGTTGTACAGATGTATTAAACAATGATAATGCCAAAACCCAACATAACCCTGCAGGAAATAAAGCAATATGGCTTATAATCAGTGAACGGCTTATTCCCAATAAAAAGCAAGAAAAGGCAAAACCAATAAATGCACTTGTAATAATTGTTTCTGAACGAAAATGATGCCGTACAACTGCATTAATAATACCTGCTGTCATGGCTCCTAACCCAAAACAACCGAGCAATGTACCATAAAGAAGGGCACTTCCTCCAAGAACTTTATGCGCAACAATTGGCAAAAGTGCTAAAATAGAAATTGCTCCTATACCAAAAAGGAACGCTCGAACCATAATACTCAGCAGATTAGGTGACATCGCAACATAACGCAAACCATCTGAGACAGCTCCTAACAGCCTTTCTCGTGGCAATGAGTTGTTTTCATAATTCGACTTCCAGAAAAACAACGCACCAATAAGAGGAATATAGCTTATAGCATTAAACAAAAAAGCAGCAGATGCCCCCAAAGTTGCAATGATGGCACCACCAATAGCAGGACCAACACTCCGCATCAAATTAAAGCCGACACTATTCAAACTAACAGCAGCAGGAATATTTTCCCTGCTCACAATATCTCCTATCGTTGCTTGCCAAGAAGGATTATAAAAAGCTGTACCACATCCAATCAAAAACGTAAAACATAACAAAAGCCAAGGTGTTAGAAATCCCATATAGGCTAAAACAGATAAACTCATCGATATGACCATCATCATAATCTGCGCACACAACATAATTTGACGCCGATTAAAATTATCAGCTAATGCCCCTGCCATCAAAGAAAACATAACAAGTGGTAATGTTGTGGCACTTTGAACTAGCCCAACCATGGAATGCGAAGAACTAATCAACGCCATTAACCACCCTGCTCCAACAGCCTGTATCAGCCCCCCTAAATTAGAAATAAGAGTAGATGACCATAAATTTCGAAATACCGAATTACGAAAAAGTTTTAATGTTGAAATGCTCTGCATCTTTTTCCTCCAAATCGGTATTTATCACTTTTGTTACCACATACACGCTCATAATCTTTGTATCAAAAGGATGCATAATTCTTTAAAAAACTTCTCATAAAACTCTATTTAAATCAATATTTCAAAACAAAAGCTTTTATTTAAAGAAAGACTTCAAAATGCTGTCAAGGACTAGTATTTTAACCTTCTTTCCTATATAAGAACGAAAATAGGTAAGAGTCTTCGACTTTTCCTGTTTTCTCACAGACCCTTGCTGAACGACATCTCGGCTATGGGTGACTTTATGTTTCTTCGTTTTTGGAAAGGATAATACGATGTCGATTACAGCTGAACGTAAAAAAGCTCTTGTCTCAGAATACGCAAACAAAGTTGGTGATACAGGATCACCAGAAGTGCAAATTGCTGTACTTTCTGAACGTATTTCTAATTTAACAAACCACTTTAAATCTCACAAAAAGGATAATCATTCTCGTCGTGGTCTTTTGAAGATGGTGTCTCAACGTCGGCGTCTTCTTGATTATCTTAAAGGAGTTGACCAAAATCGTTATCAGACACTTATAAAGAAGTTAGGTTTGCGTCGCTAAAAGAAAAATGGAAGTGGTATTAAAAAAAACACCCATTTTTTCAACGTGTTGCTTTTAATTAAAAATTTTAAAAACTGATAAGTTATTATGGGATAGGACTGCTCATCATTTCGCATTTAAGCAGTTTACTTCTCTTTTCTTGCAACAAAGATAAAAAGTATGTTGTCCACCCCAGATCTTGGAAGTATGCTACGCAAAACCAGAATGTGAGCAATCAAAGATTTAAACACTGGTCATTAAGGATAAAAAATGTTCAAAACGCACAAGATAGAAATTGAATGGGCCGGGCGTCCGCTCACCCTTGAAACAGGGAAAATAGCGCGTCAAGCTGATGGTGCAGTGATTGCTACCTATGGAGAAACGATTGTCTTAGCAACCGTTGTATCGGCCAAAATCCCAAAACCAGACCAGGACTTTTTTCCACTCACCGTTAATTATCAAGAAAAATCCTATGCTGTTGGTCGAATACCTGGGGGCTATTTAAAACGTGAAAGTCGACCAAGTGAAAATGAAACTTTGGTTTCACGTTTGATTGATCGCCCAATTCGTCCCCTTTTCGTTGAGGGATATAAAAATGATACACAAGTTATTGTTTCCGTTATACAGCATGATCTCGAAAACAATCCCGATATCCTTGCGATGATTGCATCTTCTGCCGCATTGACCCTGTCAGGTGTTCCTTTCATGGGTCCTATAGCTGGTGCCCGCGTTGGCTATTGTAATGGACAATATGTTCTTAATCCTCATATCGATGAAATGCCTGAATCAAAACTTGATCTTGTTGTTGCTGGAACAGAAAGTGCTGTTTTGATGGTTGAATCAGAAGCACAAGAATTACCGGAAGATATCATGTTGGGGGCCGTAATGTTTGGTCACAAAGGCCTTCAACCTGTCCTTGATGCCATTATAAAGCTTGCTGAAGTTGCTGCAAAAGATCCTCGTGATTTTGTTCCTGAAGATCTTTCTGAGCTTGAAAAAGCGATGCAGAAAATGGCAGAACAGGATATACGAAAGGCTTACACAATTACTGATAAGCAAGAACGTTATGCTGCAATTGATGCACTAAAGACAGAAATCCTCAATAAATTTATGCCAGAACCAGAAAAAGACTGTCAATTTAGTGCAGATCAAATTGCAACCGTATTTAAACAGTTGCAAGCAAAAATTGTTCGCGGAAACATTCTTGATACCCAAAAGCGGATTGATGGACGCAATCTTTCTACCGTACGCCCTATCCAATCAGAAGTAAGTATTTTACCCCGCACACATGGATCAGCACTCTTTACCCGCGGAGAAACACAAGCGATTGTCGTTGCAACATTGGGAACTGGTGAAGATGAACAATATGTTGATTCCTTGACAGGAATGTATAAGGAAACATTCCTTCTCCATTACAATTTTCCACCATTTTCAGTGGGTGAAACGGGACGCCTTGGTTCTCCTGGTCGTCGTGAAATTGGACATGGCAAATTGGCATGGCGGGCAATTCACCCCATGTTACCAACGAAAGAATCTTTTCCTTATACCATTCGTGCTGTCTCAGAAATCACTGAATCCAATGGCTCTTCTTCTATGGCAACGGTTTGTGGAACCTCACTTGCTCTTATGGATGCTGGTGTTCCTCTAGCACGCCCTGTTGCTGGTATTGCTATGGGCTTGATTAAAGAAGGAGAACGCTTTGCTGTTCTTTCTGATATTTTAGGGGATGAAGATCATCTTGGAGATATGGATTTTAAAGTCGCAGGAACAGAAAATGGTATTACTGCCTTGCAAATGGATATCAAAATTGATGGTATTACCGAAGAGATTATGAAAATCGCGCTTGAACAAGCCAAAGGTGGACGAATCCATATCCTTAATGAGATGGCGAAAGCTTTAACCAGTGCACGTGCTGAGCTGAGTGAATTTTCTCCACGAATCGAAGTTATGAATATTTCTGTCGATAAAATCCGTGATGTTATCGGCTCTGGTGGTAAAGTTATTCGGGAAATCGTGGAACAAACGGGAGCAAAAATTAATATTGAAGATGATGGTACCATTAAAATTGCTTCTGCTGATGCTAAAACCATTGAAGCAGCAAAACGTTGGATCCATTCTATTGTCGATGAGCCTGAAGTTGGTGCTATCTACCAAGGAACAGTTGTAAAAACTGCAGAATTTGGTGCATTTATAAACTTCTTTGGTTCTCGTGATGGACTCGTTCATATCTCTCAGCTTGCATCAGAACGCGTCACCAAAACAACCGATATTGTAAAAGAAGGTGACAAAGTTTGGGTTAAATTAATGGGCTTTGATGAGCGTGGAAAAGTTCGGTTATCAATGAAGGTCGTTGATCAAACAACCGGAAAGGAAATCACCGGTGATAAAGCGATGAATGAAGAAAAGTGCGTGGATGAAAAAAAACAACCTGAAAATAAGCGCCGCCGAAAGAAAAAAGAAGAGTAAGTTTTTCCTCTTAACGTATCATGAAATGCCATCCCAATATTGGAGTGGCATTTTTCTTTGAAAGAGTCATATGTGTTATTATTTTTGCCTTTTGAAAATCATGAACTCCCGTATCCTGATCCAAACCAGTGTTGGCTAAGTTTTGGTTTAACAGAAATCCCAGCTCCAGAATGGGCACAAAATTTAAAAGTTATTACGCCTTGGCGACCAGATTTTTTAAAATTTGTCGATACTCAATTTCACTGCTCTCCTCAAATAGATAAAACTTTCAGCTATGATGGTGCATTTTTACATTTGAGCAAATATCGTGGTTTGAACCAAAATTGTTTTCTTGATTTATTAGAATGCGTTAAACCCAATGGATGGATTGTAATCAGTGGGGATAAAACTGCTGGTGCTGCTTCAATGATGAAATGGGTCAAAACAATTGTTCCCATCACCAATAAATTGTCTAAAAATCATGGTCTTGTATTTTGGTTGCAAGTTCCTCAACAAATTGAGAGACATAACATTGCGCAATTGCGCTCACCACCGCTCACTTTTGGTAAATTTCAAACCACTTCTGGTATGTTCTCACACGGACGTATTGATCCAGGATCTGCTGCGCTTGCTTCTTATATGCTCAAAATTATTTCTGGAAAAACGGCTGATTTTGGTGCTGGATGGGGTTATCTTTCTCACGTTGCGCTTGAAAGAAGTGAAAAACTCACCGCTCTCGACCTTTATGAAGCAGACTACAACGCTTTGAGAGCAGCAAAACAGCACCTTAAATCCATAACAGCTCCTTTTCCAATTCATTTTTATTGGCATGACCTTGTACATGAACCTATCACAAATCTATATGACACAATCATTTCAAATCCACCGTTTCACACACAACAAACAACAGATGTTGTATTAGGAAAAAATTTTATTATAAATGCTGCAAAGTGCTTAAAGCCAAGCGGCAATCTGCTTTTTGTTGCAAACCGCCACCTGCCTTATGAAACATTATTAAAAAATATTTTCCGCACAGTGTTGATACATGAACAAGCCCATGGTTTCAAAATTATCGAAGCACGCAGATAAACAGAACAAGCAATAACTTTCAAAGAATAAAACGTGAAAGATCGATATCAGCAGCAAGCTCGCCAATAGATTTTCTCACGTAAGCAGCATCAATTATAAACGATGTTCCAGCTTTATCAGGTGCAGTGAAAGAAATCTCATCCAAAACGCGCTCCATCACTGTTTGCAAACGACGTGCCCCTATATTTTCAATCCTTGCATTTAAATCTACAGCAATATCTGCTAAAGCATCAATTGCATCATCGGTAATTTCCAAATGAACCTCTTCTGTTGCCATAAGAGCAATATATTGTTTAATCAAACTAGCTTCTGGTTCCGTTAAAATGCGCCGTAAATCTTCCCTTGTTAAAGGGTTCAGCTCCACACGGATGGGCAAACGTCCTTGAAGTTCCGGTAATAAATCAGATGGCTTGGAAACATGAAATGCACCTGAGGCAATAAAAAGAATATGATCTGTTTTGATTTGCCCATATTTTGTAGCAATTGTTGTTCCTTCAACCAAAGGCAAAAGATCCCGTTGAACGCCCTCACGCGAAACCGCAACACTTGCTCCACCATCCCTGGTTGCAATTTTATCAATCTCGTCGATAAAAACAATACCGTCATTTTCAGCAACACGAAGCGCCTCTTGAATAATTTGCTCCTGATCAAGGAGTTTTTCAGATTCATCATCAATGAGCGGTTTAAAAGAATCCTTTACTGTCGTCTTACGGACTTTTGTACGACTGCCCATTTTGCCCAAAATATCTGATAAATTCATAATACCCATTTGTGCCCCAGGCATACCAGGAATATCAAAGGTTGAAGCACTATTGCTATTATTATCGGCGACTTCAATTTCAATCTCTTTCTCATCCAATTCACCTTCACGCAATTTTTTACGAAAACTATCACGGGTAGCAGGACTTGCTGTTTTACCAACAAGGGCGTCTAAAACGCGCTCTTCAGCATTCACGTGAGCCTTTTCTTTTATTTCATCCCGTTTCTTTTCACGCACAAGAGAAATGGCAATTTCAACAAGATCTCGAATAATTTGCTCAACATCACGTCCCACATAACCAACTTCAGTAAATTTAGTCGCTTCTACTTTAACGAAGGGTGCTCCAGAAAGTTTTGCTAATCGACGTGCAATACCAGTTTTACCAACTCCTGTTGGCCCTATCATTAAAATATTTTTTGGCATAACTTCTTCACGCATCGGCTCATCAAGCTGTTGCCTACGCCACCGATTGCGCAGTGCAATAGCTACAGAGCGTTTGGCATCATTTTGGCCAATAATAAAACGATCAAGTTCAGAAACAGTTTCACGAGGGGAAAATACAACACACATTTAAATAGCTTTCTCTAAAGAAGATAATTCTGCATCCAATGTTTCAATCGTAAAATGATCATTGGTGTAAACACAAATTTTAGCGGCAATAGCCATAGCTTTACGAGCAATAGTTTCTGCATCCAAATCCAAATCCATGAGTGCACGCGCTGCTGAAAGAGCAAAATTTCCTCCAGAGCCAATTGCCATAACCCCATCTTCTGGCTCTAAAACATCACCAAGCCCTGTTAGAGCCAAAGTTACTTTCTTATCAGCCACGAGCATCATTGCTTCGAGACGACGCAAATAGCGATCTGTTCTCCAATCTTTTGCAAGTTCCACACAAGCACGCATAAGCTGATCAGGATATTGTTCAAGCTTTGTTTCCAATCTCTCCAGTAATGTAAAAGCATCTGCCGTAGCACCTGCAAAACCAGCAATAACCACTCCGTTCTTTCCAAGACGACGCACTTTACGTGCATTGCCTTTCATAATTGTCTGTCCAAGAGAGACCTGACCATCACCGGCCATCACGACTTTTCCACCTTTTCGTACCGTAATAATTGTTGTACCATACATTATGTCTGGCTTATGTTCTGTCATAAGGAAACTCCTTAATATTAACTTTACTTTTTAATATTGATTTCTTTTCATACAATGTAAAACTCAATTCCTATTGTCCTATTTAAGAACATATACAGCAAAACACAATGATTCAGCACAACTCAATTTGTTGAAAATGGAAAAATGATATCATTGTTGTCAATGTAAATTACTGCTAAATAGCTTTATATAAACAGTTTGTGCTTTTTAGAGGAAAATTATGAAAAAAATAGCCATAGGGACCTTAGGTGGAACAATTGCAATGACTGCTGATAGTTTTGGTCACATGCAACCGACTTTAACTTCAGATAACCTCATAAAAAGTGTTCCTGATTTAAATAACGTTGCTGATATTAATGCACAAACATTAATGCAAATACCAAGTGGATCTTTATCGTTTCAAATGCTTTTTGAAATAATTAAGTGGGCAAAACAACAAATAACCGCTGGTGCAGAAGGTATTGTTTTAACACAAGGGACTGATACTCTGGAAGAAACAGCTTTTTTTCTTTCTCTTTATTGGAAAGAAGCCGAACCACTCATCATAACCGGTGCTATGCGCATGCCTCATGAAGCAGGCGCCGATGGCCCCGCCAACATTTTAGCAGCCACTCGTGTCGCAGCAGCCACACAAAGTCGTAACAGGGGCGTTCTCGTTGTCATAAATGATGCAATTCATTCACCTTATTGGCTCTATAAAAGCCATACAGTCAAAGTCGAAACATTTCAATCAGGTCTTGCAGGTGTTTTAGGAACTATTTTAGAGCGAAAACTTATTTATTTCAATGATCGAAAATTTTTCCCAAAAACGTTTGATCTTCCCCAAAACCATGATCATCAAATTGCACTCCTCTATTCCTCTTTATCATCTGATGCAAAATTAATGAAACTATGCCTTGAAAGTGGGTATTATGCTGGAGTTGTTATAGCTGGTTTTGGTGCAGGACACTGTAGTTTTCAAGAAGCAGACCTTGTACAACAATATGCACAAAAAATACCAATCATTATTGCTAGTCGTTGTTGTAATGGCTCAACAACTCGTATAACTTATGGCTATAAAGGCTCCGAAATCGATATGATTGCTTCTGGTGCTCTCATGTCTGGTTATTTATCAGCCGTAAAAGCGCGTCTACTTTTATGGACTTTTTTGGCGCAAGGGCACTCATTAGCACAAATCCGTGCAAACTGGAATGACTGGACTATAAGTTAATGAAAAATGATCTACTATCTTAAAAGAAGAGAGCATGCAAAACAAAATTTACTTGAAAATGAAGCCGCTCATCTGTCTACTCTTAAATCAATTGCTGCTGCAAAAAATTCTCGACCAATACAAATGATTGATACGACTATACAAAAAATTAATCAGAAAGATAATCTGATCAAATCCGTTTCTGACCGATATTCACCTTATCGCGTTTTTACTGCACAAGAATGGTCAGAGTTTCGTGCAGACACACCTCTTACTTTGACTTTTGATGAAATTAAGCGTTTACGCTCTATTGATGATCCTATTGATCTTAAAGAAGTCCAACGCATTTATCTTTCTTTATCGCGTCTATTATCATGCCATGTTGAAGCAGTACAGGAACTTTTTCACAAACGTCAGCAGTTTCTCCATCAAGAAGAGAGTAGAAAAACGCCCTTTATTATTGGAATTGCTGGTTCTGTAGCTGTAGGAAAATCAACCACGGCTCGCATTCTTCAAGAACTGTTGAAAAGATGGACATCTAGCCTTAAAGTTGATCTGATCACGACGGATGGTTTTCTCTATCCTAACGCAATCTTACAGCAAAAAAATCGAATGAATCGCAAAGGATTTCCTGATTCCTATGACATTAAAAAGTTGCTGTACTTTCTTTCGGCTATAAAAGCAGGTATCGGAAATGTCCGTGCCCCGCTTTACTCACATATGATCTATGATGTTCTAGAAAATCAGACTATTACCATTGATCGTCCTGATATTTTAATTGTTGAAGGTATTAATGTATTACAGGTCAGTGATCTTCCTAAAGATGGGAAAGCTATTCCTTTCGTATCAGATTTTTTTGATTTTTCAATCTATGTCGATGCCGAAACAGAAGTCATTCGTCACTGGTATTTGGAGCGCTTTAAACGTTTGCGTAAAACAGCTTTTCAAAATCCTGAATCCTATTTTCATCGTTATGCCCACCTCAATGAAAAAGAAGCTTCAAAAATCGCTGAGGATCTTTGGCAAACGATTAATTTAAAAAATTTACAGGAAAATATATTGCCAACACGACCACGGTCCAATCTCATTCTACGAAAGGGAAAAAATCATTTGGTCGAATATGTCGCACTTAGACGACTATAAGGATCTCATAACTATGCAGCACCACCACATTCATTTTACCTCAACACGTATCGATAACAGTTGCTCTATCATCTTGGTAAACCAAAGAACTCTTGCCAACTTATCACTTGATGCGTCAACAACAGCATGGATAAAAGTTAATGACTTTACTGGTAAAGCAGGACAAATACTCTTTATTCCTCACGAAACCGGGCATTTAAAAAAAGTTTTATTTGGAATTGGCAATGGTAACGATCCTTTTATCACAGGAGTTCTTGCTCAAAAACTTCCTGCTGGTCAATGGCATTTAGAAGGTACAACCTCTGATGAAATAAATACCTATCTTGGATTGGCATTCGGTAGCTATCAATTTAATCGCTATCGTCAAAATTCTTCTTTCAAATCATTATCTATCCATGTCAATGAGGCTATTGATCTTAATGAACTCCAACGAATTTATGAAGCTGTCTTTTTCGTCCGTGATCTCATTAATATTCCAGCCAATGATATGAACCCTGATACTCTCGAAAAAGAAGCTCGAAAACTAGGAAAAACCTATGGTGCTCATATCAAAAGTATTTGTGGAGACGATCTCTTAACCCATAACTTTCCGATGATTCATGCTGTAGGACGAGCAGGCAGCACTGCACCACGACTGATTGAGTTACTCTGGGGGCAAGAACATCATCCTAAAATAACGTTGGTGGGCAAAGGCGTAACTTTTGATACTGGAGGTCTCGATATTAAATCAGCCAATAACATGTTGCTTATGAAAAAAGACATGGGGGGTGGAGCAAACGTTTTGGGATTGGCTAAACTTATCATGGATGCAAAATTGCCTTTCCGTTTACGCGTTTTGATTCCAGCTGTAGAAAATGCAATTTCTGCGAATGCTTACCGACCAGGTGATATTCTCAAAAGTCGTAAAGGTTTAAGTGTTGAAGTAGGTAATACAGATGCTGAAGGGCGACTTGTCCTTGCCGATGCACTCGCCTATGGTGATGAAGAAAGTCCACAATTCATGCTTTGTATGGCTACTTTAACAGGGGCAGCGCGTATAGCATTAGGACCAGATCTTCCCGCATTTTATTGTAATGATTCAATATGGGCAAAACAAATTTCTGAATCTGCTCACGCTGTCTTTGATCCTCTTTGGCAAATGCCCCTTTGGAAACCTTACCAAGAGATGTTATCATCACCAATTGCCGATCTTAACAATGTAACTGGAAATAGCTTTGCTGGTTCTATAACGGCTGCTTTATTTCTTAATTCTTTTGTTGAAAAAGCTGAACATTTTGCGCATTTTGACCTTTATGGATGGGTTCCAAAAGAAAAACCAGGATACCCTATTGGTGGATCAGCACAAACTATTCGTGCCCTTTATAATATTTTTAAAAATGAATTTTGACACAAATATCCACAAAAATGGACAATTTTGCAGCTTAAAGAATAATTGGTCTTACACTGTGTTCTTAGTTTTGTTTGAGGATAAAAACCTTACCAATACAGTTTTCATGAGTTTGTTTAAAGGTAAGGAGTAACAAAATGGAAAGCAAAAAGATGATCTCTAAAGACCCAAGACTTCATGCATTCAGAGATGATCTAGCAGATCAACGTCTTGAAACAGAAATTACAGCTCAGCGCTTTGTTCAAGGTGAAAAAAGACGTGTTAATGCAGCGGTCGCTGGACTTTTTAAAGAAAATAGTAAAAAAAGTGAAAGACAAACAGAATGCTTATTGGGAGAAGAACTTCTCATTTTTGAACAAGGGGAAACATTGTCGTGGGGACAATCACTCAAAGATGGTTATGTCGGTTATATTGATACAAAAGTTCTTTGTACATCAACCATAAAACAAACACATGTGGTTTCAGTACCACGCACATTTAAATATTTACACGCTGACTTACGTGGACCAATAGTATCCCCATTATCTATGGGAAGCAAAGTCAGTGTTGTTGATGAAATTGAAGTCCGTGACACAATGTATTCTATTCTTGAAAATGGAACAGCAATCATTACGAGCCATCTCAGCCCCATTGGACGCGTATATGAAGATTATGTCACAGTTGCAGAAACCTTTATCCGTACACCTTATCTTTGGGGTGGTGTCAGCGGTTTTGGAATTGATTGTTCGGGACTCATTCAGCTCTCTATGATGATGACCGATCAAATAGTTTTACGTGACACCGATATGCAGCAAAAAACTATAGGCAATCCTCTTACAGATACTGATAAACTTCAACGAGGCGATTTAATTTTTTGGAAAGATCATGTTGCTATTATGGTCGATCACGCAAATATTATTCACGCAAATGGTTTTTCTATGGACGTTATGATTGAGCCATTGGAAAAAACAATTACGCGTATCGCTAAAAAAAATCAATATCCCATCGCAAAACGCCGTCCAATTCAAGAAACTTAATACATGCCTCCTATAAAAAATTAATTGAATGTTTTTATTATACAATAGATTGATTTATAAGGATAACTATCCATCATTCGCTCTGCATCAAGCATTCTAAATATCGTAAAATTCTCTTATTTCAAATCTGTTTTTATGTTGAATCAATCAAAATCGCTTGCTTGTTCATCACAAGCGAAATTGATGTATAAGTAAAAATGATTACGAAAAGAAAAAATATCCCTTCTGAATGCTCTCAAATGCCAAGAGCTATCATAACTAACATTGGAACCAGCTTACTCCTTCATAAGCGTAAAGATAGTGGCGCTCAATAGATTTTATCTTATAAGGCTTTACCATTATACCATTCACGAGTGCCAGCACGAAATGGGCTTTGGAATATTGCGAGATGTCTCTTTTAAACAACCCCGTAAATATGCAACACAATGGCGTTCTATATTACGTAAGGGATATGCCCCTCTTAATCAAAAGCAACATTTTTTGAAATTTTTCCTATTATCGATATCTTATGAAATAAATACTCCTAATATCTCTCGATGCATCCAAAACAATCTCTCAATAATAATCGCGAAAAGTATAAATCCATTATCTACCACCATTTTTATGCTTATGAAGCGCGCAAAGGCATCATTATACACTTTGCCAATTCTCAATGTTGCGATAACCCTTGGCTATTGAAGAGTGTTCTTTCAGCACGTATTTTATTTATTTCTGTCTTAAATAATTTTATCCACATGACCCGCCCCGCTTGGAACGTGCAAAAGAATGGTTTTGATTAATTTAACATAAAACAGATTTGAAATGAGAAATTTTTTTATGACCCTAGACTTCCCCATACAACATAAAAAAATTATAAATTATCATTATAACTCAATATATTGATTTATATTTAAACAATATTTCCTTCTTATAACACATTAAAGAAGGTGATTTTTCAATACCTGAACCAATGGTTTATCAGCATCAGGCATAGGGTATTTATCAAGATCACTAATAAAAATCCATTCTAAATTTTGCCCTTCTCGTCCTTGCGCAACGCCCTCATAATGGTCACAAAGATACAATGGCATTAAGAGATGAAATGTTTTATAGCTATGACTTGCAAATGTTAAAGGGTGTAAATTATTTGGTTGAACATAAATACCAAGCTCTTCCTCTAATTCACGAATCAATGATGCTTCCGGAGTTTCACCTTGCTCAACCTTGCCACCAGGGAACTCCCATAAACCAGCCAGTGATTTTCCTTCAGGACGCTGTGTAAGCAAAACACGATTATTCTGATCTAACAGTGCACATGCAACAACAAGAAGAATGGAACTTTTCATACACATATCACTCCCCAATAGGGAACATAAAGATAACTGACTTTTCTATCATATCCCCTCTGCTCCTAAAAGAGCTCACATACCCCATTTGCTCTGAAAAATAATAAACTGTTAAATATAAAGTGCATCCATTAACTTCTGTAATCGCTATTGATCATAACGTACTCTTTTGTTAAATCGCAAGACCAAACCGTCGCCGTACTCTTACCCAAACCGATATCAACACGAATCGTGATGTGCTTACCTTGCATATAAGTACCTATTGTCTCTTCACAATACTCAGGATCTCGTACGCCATTCACGGCCACACGATGCTCACCAAACCAAATCGTCAATAGATCACGATCGACTTCAACACCGGCCTTCCCAACTGCCATAACGACCCGCCCCCAATTCGCATCTTCACCGGCAATAGCCGTTTTTACGAGCGGTGAATTTGCAATTGATAAAGCAATAGTTTTAGCTGCATTATTTGTTGTAGCACCCACCACATTAACCTCAATTAAATGACGAGCACCTTCACCATCACAAACAACTTGTAGTGCAAGTTCATGCAGAAGTGCACTCAATTGTTTCACAAAAACCCCATAACGCGGATCAGATTTACTTGTAAGACATGGAAAATGTTCTTTTCCTGTCGCAAACAACATAAGCGTATCTGAAGTTGAGGTATCGCTATCAACAGTAATTGAATTGAAAGAACCCTCAACTGCCTCTGATAACATGGATTGGAGTGCATCCGAAGAAATGGTAGCATCACTAACCACAAATGACAGCATTGTCGCCATATCGGGTGCAATCATACCAGCACCTTTTGCAATTCCATTAATGGTAACACGCTCTCCCCCACAGTCAAAAGTGCGCGTCGCAAGTTTTGGAAATGTGTCCGTTGTCATTATGGCTTTTGCAGCTTCCAACCAATTTCCCTCTTCTGCTGTCTCTGTCATACTTGGTAAAAGATTGACAATACCCGATGCATCCATTGGCTCACCAATAACACCCGTAGAAGCTATAAAAATTTCATCTTCTCTAACCTTTAAAGCGTTCGCTGCTGCACAAATAATTGCATCGGTTGTGTGCTTTCCTTTGCTTCCTGTAAAAGCATTTGCATTTCCAGAATTCACAACAACACCCCTCGCAACCCCATGAGGAAGCGATGCACGACAATGCTCTACAGGGGAAGATGGACATTTTGAACGGGTAAAAACACCGGCCACACTCACTGGTTTATCGAATATGATGAAAAGGAGATCTGTACGATCTTTATATTTAATCCCAGCTTCAGCTGTTGCTATCCGTACACCAGATAATGGAGAAAGCTCTTGGATCTTTTGAGGCGACAAAGGAGAGATTTTCAAAACCACAATATGCTTTCTATAAAAAAATGAAATGATTGCAGATCAATAACCTCTCATAGAAAACTGCTAGGCTTTTTGAACAAAACTAACCTAGCAAATTATCTATTAAAGAGGCTATCTACTTATTTTTCCTAGCTATTCCGTATCTTCTTCATCAGATGTCTCATCGGGAAGTAGCGTCCCATTTTGATGAAGCGATTCCATGATTTTTGTAACATTAGGATCAGGGTATTTCACATCTATCTTGCTACGCAAATCAACAATCAGTTCTTGATAGCGCTTTTTTATCAGCTGTGTCCGCAACATCTCTTTAACATCATCAAATGCAGGCGGTTGTTTTACACGACGATCTTCTAATTTAATAATATGCCAACCAAAAGGACTTTCAACGGGTTGTTTTGTGTATTCGCCAACTTTCAAACCAAATGCGGCATCTTCAAAAGGCTTGACCATTTGACCATGGCTAAAATAACCAAGATCACCCCCAACGGCAGCAGAACCATCTGTTGAACTTTTCTTTGCAATCTCTTCAAAATTTTCACCTTTATTTAAATGCTTAATGATAGCTTCTGCTTCTTTTCTCGTTTTGACCAAAATATGACGCGCTTTAACCTCATCCTCTTTAGGTAAAGCAGCAACTTCTTGCTTATAAAGAGCTTCCAAATCAGTATCCGATATTTTATCAACAATCGCCTGTTTAAAATAAAGCTGTTGAAGAACATTGTCACGCATGACTGCCATACGTTTATCGTAAGCTTCTGTCTTATCAAGACCTTTGCTTCTTGCTGCTTTTGCAAGGGCCTGCATATCTAAATAAGCTTTTAGAACCATCATACGGCGTTGTTCATCAGGAAAACGTGCTAAATTAGGATTTATTTCAAGCGCTAAATCATCCAATTGGCCTGCTGTAATATTTTTCCCATCAATAACCGCCATAACATGAGAAGGAGAAACGGCTTTTTCAGAAGCTTTCTCTAAAGTCTTTAAATCACTCGACGATGAATTCAAACCTTCTTGAGCACTCACCCCTAAACTTGTACTTGCCAATAAAGTTGATGCTAAAAAAAGCGTGATAAAGTTAAATTTCATAAATATACTCCTTAAAAATGAAGGCAGGTTCAAGATTCCAATTTTCTTTACCATAACACTTTAATCTTTAAACATAGAGAAATAAATTAGTAATTTTATTTTAAAAAAGTATAAAGTTATCCTTTTATCTCAGTTTCTCCAATCCTATCTAATGCAGATGAAAAACATGATAATAGAGAAAAATGACATATTGTATCTTAAATTACTTTGTATTGTATCAGTTAAATAGCATACTTAAAGTTGACATAAAGCGCTTAGCCTCTTATCTCTACTTTACAATTAGAGTGAAAAATTGCACACCAGCAAGTATAATGGTACCATCTGCATTTCATGATGTCACTAATGATATCAGATAACTTGAAGAAAATGTAGAGTATGGGGAGAGCGTATGAATTACCCAACAAGAGTGACAACAATTAAAAGAAAGGGCCAGAGATGGTCAGTTTAGGTGTTTTTGCCCGTAAGTTTTTTGGTTCAGCTCATGAGCGACATCTCAAAGCACTCCGCCAAAAAGTTGCACAAATTAATGCTTTGGAAGAACAATTCGTAAAATTAAGTGATGAGCAGCTTTGCCAAAAAACAGATGCCTTTCGTAAACGTCTTAGTGAAGGTGAAAGTGTTGATTTGCTCTTACCAGAAGCTTTCGCGACTGTTCGTGAAGCCGCAAAACGTGTTTATGACATGCGTCCTTTTGACGTACAACTTATTGGTGGAATGGTCCTTCACGACTGCGGCATAGCTGAAATGCGTACTGGTGAAGGTAAAACATTAATGGCAACTCTACCAATTTATCTCAATGCATTGGAAGGTAAAGGCGTTCATGTTGTGACAGTAAACGATTATCTCGCCAGTCGTGATGCTGAAACAATGGGGAAAATTTTTAGTTTTCTAGGGCTTACAACAGGCGTGATTCTTCATGATCTTGATAGTGATGCCCGCCGAGAGGCCTATGCATGCGACATCACCTATGCCACAAATAATGAACTAGGTTTTGATTATTTGCGTGATAATATGGCCTTCGATCATAGTCAAATGGTCCAACGTGGACATCATTACGCAATTGTTGATGAAGTTGATTCGATTCTTATTGATGAAGCCCGTACCCCCCTTATTATTTCTGGTCCTCTAGAAGATCGTACTGACTTCTATAACCTTATTGATACATTTATTCCTGCCTTAACTCCAGAAGACTATGAAATAGACGAAAAACAAAAAACAACGACCTTTACCGAAGTTGGTACTGAAAAAATTGAAAAAATGCTCGAACAAGCTGGGCATCTTAAAGGTGAGAGTCTTTATGACATAGAAAATGTCGCTATCGTTCATCATGTCAATAATGCTCTAAAAGCTCATAAACTGTTTGCTCGCGATAAAGATTATATTGTTCGCAATGATGAAATCGTTATTATTGACGAATTTACAGGGCGAATGATGCCTGGGCGGCGTTATTCTGAAGGACTTCATCAAGCGTTAGAAGCTAAAGAGCATGTTGCTATTCAACCAGAAAACCAGACACTTGCTTCCATCACTTTCCAAAATTACTTCCGTATGTATAGAAAATTATCTGGCATGACTGGAACTGCAACAACAGAAGCCGAAGAATTCAGAAATATTTATGGTCTTGACGTTGTCGAAGTCCCTACAAATTTGCCAATACAACGTATTGATGAAGATGATGAGATTTATCGAACAGCAGAAGAGAAATATCGGGCAATTGTGCGTGATGTCCGTCAAGCACACGAAAAAGAACAGCCTATTCTTGTTGGAACAACCTCTATTGAAAAGTCAGAACAATTGGCAGAGCGTTTGCGAAAAGAAGGCATTACCGATTTTAGAGTCTTAAATGCTCGCTATCACGAACAAGAAGCATACATCATTGCGCAAGCAGGCGTTCCTGGAGCTCTCACCATTGCAACCAACATGGCAGGACGCGGTACGGATATACAGCTTGGTGGTAATGTTGAAATGCGCATCCGACAAGAGTTACAGGATATCCCGGAAGGTCCAGAGCGGACAGCTAAAATTGAAGAAATAAAAAAAGATGTTCAGAAGCTTAAAGAAAAAGCTTTAGCGGCTGGAGGGCTTTACGTTATCGCTACTGAACGTCATGAAAGCCGTCGTATTGATAACCAGCTTCGTGGACGTTCTGGTCGCCAAGGCGATCCTGGGCGCTCAAAATTCTTTCTCTCTCTTCAAGATGATCTTATGCGTATCTTTGGCTCTAACCGTATGGATGGTATGCTGCAAAAACTGGGATTGAAAGAAAATGAAGCTATTATCCATCCATGGATTAATAAAGCCCTTGAAAAAGCACAAAAAAAGGTCGAAGCACGAAACTTTGAAATTCGTAAAAATCTGCTAAAATATGATGATGTCATGAATGATCAACGCAAGGTTATTTTTGAACAGCGTATGGAGGTCATGAATGCAGATGATTTATCAGAAATGATCCTTGAAATGCGTAATGAAGTCGTAGAGGATCTCGTAGAGGCTTATATTCCATCAGGGACATATTCTGAAAAATGGGATGCAAAAACTCTCGAAGAAGAGCTTCAACAACTCTTTAATCTTGAGCTTCCAGTGGAAGAATGGGCAAAAGAAGATGGAATTGCCGAGGAGCAAATTCTAGAGCGTGTATCAGATGCTGTTACAAAACTTGAAAATGAGCGTACTGAACGATATTCTCCAGAAGTTATGGCTTATTTTCACAAAGCAGTATTGCTCGAAACTATTGACACGTTATGGCGTGAACATCTGGTGAGTTTAGACCATTTGCGTTCTGTTGTTGGTTTTCGTGGTTATGCGCAGCGGGATCCGCTCAATGAATATAAGACAGAATCATTTGAACTCTTTCAAAGTATGTTGAGAAATTTGCGCCGAATTGTCACTTCTAAGCTTATGCGCTTTGAAATCATTCAACACCCCACAGAACCGACCATGCCTGAGAAAACTGATGCTGCTTCTTCTGTCTTTAATGATCAAAGTCAAGAAAATGCTCCCACCTTATGGGCACGATCACAAGAAAATAGATTTGTTAATCCACAAGATCGTGACCCTAACGATATAACCACATGGGGAAAAGTTGGACGTAATGAGCGTTGTCCTTGCGGTTCAGAGAAAAAATACAAACACTGTCATGGAGCCTTTGTTTGAAAAGCAAACTATGCAAATGAATAAAAAGCGAAATTATGAGCAAGAATTGCGCACCGCTGGTTTAAGAGTAACACGTCAACGACGAGTTATTCTTGATATTTTGACTGATACAAATGATCATCCCAATGCATTTGAAATTTTTCAGCGTGCAAACAAAATAGATTCGAATATTTCACTCTCAACTGTTTATCGAACCATGAAAATATTAGAAGGAAATGGAACAATTCATCGCCATAGCTTTAGTGGTGGTCCATCTCGTTTTGAGCAAGCAGATGGGCAACATCATGATCATCTCATCGATATAGAAACAGGACAAGTCATCGAGTTTCATTCTGATGTTATTGAAAAGCTACAAGAGGAAATTGCAAAATCTCTTGGCTATGATATTATTCATCACCGCCTTGAACTTTACGGAAAAAAAAACTCTTAAAAAAGTGATCATATATCATTAGATAAAAAACCTCAGGCAAATCAAATTTTATAAAAATTTACCTTTAAAATATAATAGTTTTCATTGGCAAAAAAAAAAGAATTGCTTTATTACCCCTCTTTGTATGATGCTATACGGTAATTCATTGCCAATATTGTAACAAACAATCATTGCAACAAAATATTATAAAAATTGTATTATGAAAAATTAGGCCAATATTATCATGGTTTCCTTGCCACAAGATCGTATGAGACAGCTTGAAAAGCGCTTTGAAATAATTGAAAGCCAAATGACGACGAATCCAAATGCTGAAACATATGTCAAATTAGCTTCTGAATATGCAGAACTACAACCCGTTATTACCTCTATACGCGCATTAAATGCTCTTTACGAAGAGATTACAGAATTAGAAACGATTATCAACGATAAACAAACAGATATAGAGATGCGTAATCTTGCCCAAGAAGAGCTACCATCGTTATATAAAAAAGTGGAGCAATTTGAAAAAGAACTCCAAATTCTGCTTTTGCCTAAAGATGTTGCTGATGAAAAAAACGCTATTGTTGAAATTCGAGCAGGAACGGGCGGATCAGAAGCAGCACTTTTTTCCGGTGATCTTTTCCGCATGTATGAACGTTATGCCCATGCTCACAATTGGAAAGTAGAAGTTATTTCACTTAGTGAGGGGGAAGTTGGCGGATATAAAGAGATTATTGCTACCATTTCAGGAAAAGGTGTCTTTTCTAAATTGAAATATGAATCAGGGGTTCATCGTGTGCAACGTATCCCTGAAACAGAGACAGGTGGACGTATCCATACATCTGCTGCTACCGTTGCTGTGCTTCCAGAAGCTGAAGATATTGATATTGATATTCGTCCTGAAGATATTCGTATCGACACAATGCGTGCATCCGGAGCAGGAGGACAGCATGTTAATACAACGGATTCAGCTGTTCGTATCACGCATATTCCAACAGGAATTATGGTCGTACAAGCAGAAAAATCACAACATCAAAACCGAGCAAGAGCCCTTCAAATTTTACGGGCACGCTTATTCGATATCGAACGACAAAAAGCGGAAAGTGAACGTTCAGCTTCTCGTAAAAGCCAAGTTGGTTCTGGTGATCGCTCAGAGCGTATTCGTACCTATAATTTTCCACAAGGACGTGTCACGGATCACCGTATTAATCTAACCTTGTATAAGCTTGATCGCATTCTAGAGGGAGATCTTGATGAGCTTCTTCATGCACTCATCTCAGATCATCAAACAACACTGCTGATGGAAATGGATAATAATTGAGCAAATATTCTTTCAAGAACGTTATCCAACAAATGCAAGAAAAATTGCGCACGAAAGGAATTGCTGAAGCCAATCTCGATGCGAAAATACTCGCTGAATGGATAACAGGAATAAATGCTGCTGAAAGAATTTCTAAACCAGATATGCATCTATCTTCTGAGCATATTATACAAATAGAACAGGCTTTACAACGGCGTATTGCAGGCGAACCCGTTTACCGTATTATAGGAGCACGAGAATTTTATGGTATATCTTTTACATTGTCTCAAGAGACGTTAGAACCTCGCCCTGATACAGAAACGCTGATAGATCTTGTTCTTCCTTTTCTCCAAAAACAGGTCGAAAATTCGAGAAAAACAACATTCCTTGATATGGGAACAGGAAGTGGCGCCATTGCTATTGCACTCCTTAAACAAATTCCCCAATCCTATGCGGTGGCAGTCGATATCTCTGAAGATGCCCTTAGAACAGCAAAAAAAAATGCAAAAAATGCTGAAGTAGCACACCGCTTCACACCTCTTCTTAGCGACTGGTTTGATTCTGTCGCAGATCGCTTTGATTTTATTGTTTCCAATCCACCTTATATTCCCGCAAAAGATATCAAAAAACTTGCAAAAGAAGTGCGCTTACATGACCCATTGCGCGCTCTGATAGGAGGGGAAGATGGACTTGATTTTTATCGAAAACTCGCCCATGAAGCAGCCAACTACTTAAAAGAAAACGGCTATGTCGCTGTTGAAATTGGTTTCTCTCAAGAAAATGAAGTCTGCAATTTGTTTGAAAAAAATGGTTTTCAATGTTTAGAAGTGCGCAAAGATCTAAGTGGAATACCCCGCGCACTTCTATTTGCATGCAAACATTAAAATTCCCAATCATCATCCGTGGTAGCAACCGCCTTGCCAATGACATAAGAAGAACCTGCCCCTGAAAAAAAGTCATGATTTTCGTCAGAGTTTGGTGATAAAGCTGCCAAAATAGCGGGATTAACACGACAAACCTCAGGGGGGAAAAGAGCTTCAAAACCTAAATTCATTAAAGCCTTGTTAGCGTTATAATGAAGAAAAATTTTAACATCTTCTGTCAATCCAAGCGCATCATAAAGATCTTCAGTATATTTGCACTCGATGTTATAAAGATCAAAGAGCAGGTTAAAAGCAAAATCTTTAATTTCTTGTCTTTTGGCTTCATCAAGCTTTGCAAAGCCCAATTGGAATTTATAACCTATATAATAACCATGGACTGCTTCATCACGAATGATTAGTCGAATGAGGTCTGCTGTATTGGTCAACTTAGCGCGACTGGCCCAATACATGGGCAAATAAAAACCAGAATAAAATAAAAAGCTTTCCAGCAAAGTCGAAGCAATTTTTTTCTTAAGTGGATCATTTGCTTCATAACGCTCAAGTACTAATCTAGCCTTTTTCTGCAAATGAATATTTTCTTCTGACCATCTAAACGCATCATCAACTTCTACCGTCGAACAAAGGGTTGAAAAAATAGAGGAATAAGAACGTGCATGAACCGCTTCCATGAAGGCAATATTCGTCAAAACTGCCTCCTCATGCTCTGTTATCGCATCAGCCAGAAGCGAAATGGCTCCTACAGTGTTTTGAATTGTATCAAGAAGCGTTAGTCCTGTAAAAACACGAATCGTTAGCTTGCGTTCTTCATCCGTTAAGCTTGACCATGAGGGAATGTCATTAGAAAGCGGAACCTTCTCAGGTAACCAAAAATTCCCAGTTAAGCGGTTCCATACTTCAAGATCTTTCTCATCATGTAATCTATTCCAATTAACAGCGCACACAACAGGATTTTTGGTTGTAATCTTTGTCATATGATGATCTCCTATAAACTGCACGAAACACAGCCATCAACTTCTGTTCCACTTAATGCTACTTGCCGTAATCGTACATAGTAAATACTCTTGATACCCTTTTTCCAAGCATAAATTTGTGCGCGGTTAATATCACGTGTGGTCGCTGTATCAGGAAAAAATAATGTTAATGAAAGACCTTGATCAACATGCTGTGTTGCAGCAGCATAGGTATCTATAATTTTTTCAGGACCAATCTCATAAGCATCTTGGTAAAAATTCAAATTCGTATTATCCATATAAGGAGCGGGATAATAAACGCGCCCAATTTTTCCCTCTTTGCGAATTTCAATTTTTGAAGCAATTGGATGAATGGAAGAAGTGGCATGATTAATATAGGAAATAGATCCCGTAGGTGGAACTGCCTGCAAATTGCGGTTATAAAGCCCATACTCAATAACTAATTTTTTGAGTTCCTGCCAATCCTTTTGATCTGGAATAACAATATTATTCCGTGCAAAAAGCTCTTGCACAAGCGGAAATTGCGGTTTCCATTCTTTTTCAATATATTTTTCGAAAAAACGTCCATCTGCATAAGCTGATTTTTCAAACCCTGCAAACATTTCTTGACGTTCGTGCGCAATTAAATTGGAAGCCCGTATGGCGTGATATGTCACAATATAAAAATAGATATTGGTAAAATCAATCGCTTCTGGAGACCCATAATAGATCTGCTCACGCGCTAGAAACCCATGCAAATTCATTTGTCCCAAACCAATCGCATGACTTTCAGCATTGCCTTTCGCAATGGAAGGCACACAAGCAATATTGCTCATATCCGAAACAGCAGTAAGAGCACGAACAGCAGATTCCACGGTCTGTCCAAAATCAGGACTTTCCATTGCTTTGGCAATATTCATGGATCCAAGATTGCAGGATATATCACTTCCAATCGTGCGATAAGTTAAATCTGTCTCCAGTTCACTCGCCTCACTCACCTGCAAAATTTCTGAACATAAATTGCTCATACTTATGCGCCCAGCTATCGGATTCGATCGATTAGCAGTATCCTCAAATAAAATATAGGGATAACCGGACTCAAATTGAATTTCCGCTAATGTCTGGAAAAAAACGCGTGCACTTATTTTCTTTTTACGAATCTTTGCATTATCAACAAAAGAACGATAATGCTCCGTTAAAGAAATATCGCTAAAGGGCTTACCTGTCACACGCTCGATGTCATACGATGAGAAGAGATACATATCCTCATTATTCCGTGCAAGCTCAAAAGTAATATCAGGGATAACGACGCCAAGCGAAAGCGTTTTAATTCTAACTTTTTCATCAGCATTTTCACGCTTTGTATCCAAAAACTTCATAATATCTAAATGATGAGCATGCAAATAAACAGCTCCAGCCCCCTGTCGTGCCCCAAGCTGATTGGCGTAAGAAAAAGAATCTTCCAAGAGTTTCATCACCGGTAAAACACCTGAGGACTGATTTTCTATTTGCTTAATTGGTGCTCCAGCTTCCCGCAAATTCGTTAAACAAAGCGCCACACCTCCACCACGTTTTGAAAGCTGCAAAGCCGAATTAACCGAACGACCTATCGATTCCATATTATCTTCAACACGTAGCAAAAAACACGAAACCAATTCACCTCGTTGTTTTTTCCCAGCATTTAAAAATGTCGGTGTTGCCGGTTGAAAACGTCCTGTAATAATTTCATCCACAAAACTTTCAGCAAGAGCTTTATTCCCTTGTGCCAAATATAAAGCTACAAGACAGACGCGATCTTCATAACGTTCAAGATAACGTTTCCCATCAAAAGTCTTCAGTGTATAGCTGGTATAATACTTAAATGCGCCTAAAAAGGTAGGAAAACGAAATTTAAATGCATAAGCACGTTTAAAAAGCTTTTTAATAAAAGAAAAATCATAAAGCTCAAATAAAGCTTTTTCATAATAACCTTCTTCTATTAAGTAATCTATTTTTTCCTTCAGGTTATGAAAAAAAACTGTATTTTGATTAACATGCTGAAGAAAATATTGCCGCGCAGCAAGCCGATCCATATCAAATTGAATATGACCATTTTCATCATAAAGATTAAGCATTGCATTCAACGCATGATAATCAGTAATCTGATCCGATTTCTGCGATTGTCCTATACCAATTGTTTCCAAAATCTTTCCAATCCCTTTTTTACATAAATAACGTCTTCATCAGTTCCACGCAGCTCAAAACGATAAAGGCAAGGTACACAACATTTTTCAGCAATAATTTTACTTGCTAGATTATAATAGCGACCAAAATTACGATTCCCACCGCCAATAACACCACAAATTAATTTTCGGTTCTCAGCTTCATTAAGAAACTGGACAACGGCTTTCGGCACGGCCCCTCTTCCTTCACCATCTGCATATGTAGGAACAACCAATACATAAGGTTCACCAACCAATGCAGAAGGCTTTCTTTTATCAATTTTGAAGAGTCGTTGCCCAAGCTGCGAGACAAAATGTTCTGTATTACCCGTTGCACTCGAATAATAAACAATAAGCCCCATTAAGCACAAAGACCACTAATCATATCTGGTCTAAAACCAGACCAATGATTTTCACCACAAACAACGACAGGAACCTGACGATACCCCAGAGATTGAACAAAACTGTATGCTTGTTCATCACAGGAAATATCAACAACACGATAATGAATGCCTTTTGCATCAAAAGCGCGGCGTGTAGCATCACATTGGACACAAGATGGTTTGCTATAAATAGTGATCGACATTTTCTTCAACTTTCACAATTCCAAACAATCAACCCTGAAAGGTCAATCTAATAATTTTATAGGTACTCAAGAATAACAAAAAATAGAAATTGTACGCAAAACATGTGGTTATTTTCAAATAATACACAGCTTCCTGAACATAACAGAATTCCTCATCAAATAACTTCAAAAACTATGATGAGAATAAGCGATTATTCTACAACTTAAATGGCAACGCCCCCTAGTTATAAAACAATCTTTTGCTTGCATTACAATTCCCTCCTGCTGTCTAAAAAACTAATGTTCTAAACTACCGTTTTTCAAGAGCTCTGTTTGCTCTTTTACGGCAAAAATCAATTACAAAAACGAAAGGAAATCCTTCCAAAAGAGACCCTTCAGTAAAAATACTGCTATACCTTTGGCCAATAAACTCTTTACAATAATGGAAATAACTTAGATACCAAACGAAACACACTAACACCCTCTCTTGTGCTTATTTAGAATCACCAATCATTTTGATACTATATATAGTATATACTCTCTCTCTTTCGTCAAGGTGAATTCAATTATTATTTTTAATTTTCCACGATCTTCCCACTAAAATTTTCAGTACTCAAAACTCTGTAATAATATAACATTTTGTTGACAAACGTTATATTATTACATAGTTTCCAAAATAATAAGCAACGATGGTAAAAAATATGGATCTGCACTTCAATAAGACAACATTAGGCTATAGGAATAGAATAGCAATAAAGAACTTTTCAGCAAAGTTAAAAGCTGGTTCATTGGTTGCAATAACAGGTGATAATGGCGCTGGAAAATCGACACTGCTAAAAGCCATCGCCGGATTGATTAAACCTCTTAAAGGAAAAATTACAAAACCAAAAAAAAGCCGCATTGCTTATCTTGCTCAGCAATGTAATATAGATCAAACATTTCCAATTGATGTGAAAACGCTTGTAAAAACAGGACTGTGGTCTTTTTGTGGATTATGGAAGAATCAGCGCCCTTATGATTCTAAGATTCAAAATGCTCTTAAAATGGTTGGGCTTACAGAACTCGCACCCCGTTCGCTTGAAACATTATCAGGCGGGCAATTACAACGCGCTCTTTTTGCACGTATCATTGTACAAGATGCCAATATTATTTTACTTGATGAACCTTTCAATGGTGTAGATCATAATACCCAAAAAGACCTTCTTGCTCTGATCACATACTGGCAACAGCAAGGACGCACAATTCTCACCGCACTCCATAACCCTCTCATCGTGCAAGAATTTTTCCCCCAAATGATTCAAATTGATCAACAAAACGCCTTTTATGGAGAAACAACACAGTTTTTAAACAACACCCTTCATCACGTTATGCCACCTCTCACATCCAATTCTTTCCCTATTAGCGCACAAAAACAAAATCTTCTCATCAATGATCCTCTCTTTCTTAGGTTATAAGACGTGTATGCATTTTTTCTTGCCCCCTTTGTTGATTTCCAATTTATGCAAAACGCCCTTATCGGTTCTATTTTTCTGTCTATTAGCGCTTGTCCTGTTGGTGTGTTTTTGATGCTCCGTGGAATGAGCTTGACAGGAGATGCTATCTCTCATGCCATTCTTCCTGGTGTTGCAATTGCTTTTCTGATTTGTGGCTTTTCCCTCATATCTATGACACTTGGTGGTATCTTCGCTGGTCTTATTGTTGCTTTAGCAACCATTTTGATTTCACGAAACAGCTTTCAGAAAGAAGATGCATCCATGACCGTCTTTTATCTTATTGCACTCGCGGCAGGTGTTATTATTATCTCACTGAAAGACTCAACAATTGAGCTGCTTCATCTCTTATTCGGATCGGTTCTTGCACTTGATGCACAAGGCCTTTGGTTAATCACTACTATAATGCTGATTACACTCTGCAGCCTTTGTATTTTTTGGCGTGCACTCGTTTTAGAAAGCTTTGACCCCCTCTTTTTTAAATCACTCTCTCCATTGAGTAAATATATTCATATTTCATTGCTTGGACTTGTGGTGCTGAATCTGGTTGGAGGCTTTCAATCACTAGGAACATTACTTTCCGTTGGTATTATGATGATTCCAGCCATTACAGCCCGTTTTTGGTTTTCACGGCTAGGCCCTATTTGCGCGCTTTCCACTCTTTTTGGAATCATTTCTAGCGTATGTGGTCTCCTGCTTTCTTTTCATCTTTCACTTCCCTCCGGCCCTGCTATCATCATTGCCGCAGGATTTATTTATCTTGTTTCCTGTTTGATAAGTCCACGTGGCTTTATTGTAACATGGTTTCCCCACCTCTTTTATACCTCCTCACTTTAAGGAAAAAAATGTGCCTAAGTTTGCTCAAAAATTTGTTCTTCTTGGAGCTTTATTGCTTGCCCTTTCTCCATTTTCTGCTTCTGCACACAATAAAATCAAAGTTGTTGCGAGCTTTTCTATTCTTGCAGATCTCGTAAAAAATGTAGGAGACAACCATATCTCTATGACCACTTTTGTAGGTCCCAATGCGAATACCCACACTTATGAACCTACCCCCCATGATGCTCAGGCTCTTAGAAATGCTCAAATTATTTTCATCAACGGGCTTCATTTAGAAGGATTTATTGATCGCCTCATTACAGCAAGTGGTACAAAAGCACTTCTTGTCGAAGTTAGCGCTAACATTCCCTCCATCAAAATGAAAAATCAAGAACATAATGCCCATCACCACCACAGCGTTATTGATCCACACGCTTGGCAAACAATTCCCAATGTCAAAATCTATGTGAAGAATATCGCTGCTGCTTTTTGTAAAATCGATCCACAATCCTGTACCAGCTACAAAAAAAATGCCGAAACCTACATCCAAAAACTTAAAATAGCACAAGATACCCTGAAAACAAAAATTGCTACCATTCCTAAAGATAAACGTATCATTATCACATCTCATGATGCCTTTGGCTATTTTGCCAAGGAATATGGTTTTACTATCCTTGCCCCTCAAAGTGCTTCAACAGAAACTGAAGCAACCGCAGCCGATGTTGCTAAACTTATAAAACAAATTAAAGCGAATAAAGCAACTGCCCTATTCGTTGAAAATATCTCTAATCCCCGTCTCATAAAACAGATTGCAAAAGAAACAGGTTTAACAATTGGTGGAACACTTTATTCTGATGCATTGTCAAACAAAAATGGCCCTGCAGCAACTTATCTCGATATGATGGAACATAATGTAAATACCATCATTGACGCTATCACAAAACATTAAGATCTTCTATAAAAGAGATAAAAAAGAGTTCATAAAATCGTAAGTCTATGATTATGTTACTAATGATACCCCAACAGCTATAATTGATAACATTGATATGAAATAAAATTACTTTTACAGAGAAATTTATACTCTATAGATTCTAAGATAGATAAAGTAAGTGGATTTATTGCCTCATGGTGCCCAAACTGTCAGCAGTAGCATTCTATTTTTCAATGCTTCTTTTACAATAACTCTCGACACTTGAAACGATTCATAAGAAGAATTTGGTGTCTCTTTCTTAAAGTATTTTTATCTATCCAACTTCATTTATAACATGCAAGTAGAATTAGTGTATGAATAAAAACCACTTGAAGAAAAAATGCCTCTTATGAAGAGTCTCAACACAATAATTGTTGCAATGTTGGAGACTGAAAGAGAGTATGATGATGGCCCCAGCTTGCATTTTTATAAGCATAAAGATGGCGATACACAATGGATTTTATGTTATACTACTTATAAACGACTGCGTGAAAAAATAGTTGGAACAACCTTGCAAGATATTTTTTAAAAAAAGTGCGTAAATTGGCAACCCAATAGCCTTCTGTTTAGGTATTCTGTTTTGTATGAGAGATGCAATTCTATTACGTAAAAAAATGTGTTCGGCAATACTTAATCGCCATTATGTAAGAGACACTGGCTCAGATGTTTTTGAAAATTGCAACACTAAATTAAAAGATGATGCTAAAGACAGAATCTATTTTTTATTTGATGCTTTCATATTCTCCCTAAATTAAGCTGTCTCCTCATTTTAGAAATTACACAAGCAGATAAGCTTATTCTACTTTGGCATACAAAACTGAATACAGCACTGAACCGTCTTCATATTTGTCTCAAACATACTGCTGTATAAAGTTTAGGTTGATTTATAAGCAACAAAAAGCACGCGCTTTATAAGAAAGTAATATCATAAAACCATTAATAAACTGGCAATATATTGAAAAAATATACCAGCTTTTATAGAATGCTTTGTAAAACAATAACATAACTGCCTTTGTCCCTGCTGATTCTTATAGGTATTCGCATCGATCCCTTATGTTATATTCATAAAGATCTGTTTGAGGATGATCTACAGGCAATTTTTAACTCAAGAATATAGAAAAGATCGATGAGATGTTACAGATGTGTTTCATCTGCTTTTATCGCTAAAAGTAATGAAAATTCTAAAACAAGCACGCCTTCTATCTCTCAGTTATTTTTTTGCAACTTATCAAATACCCTCGCTGAGAATTGCATAGTGATTCACATGAGAAAAAATAAACTTGCAGCATGCGCGCATAGGTTTCTCTCTAATTTATGTGATTGGTAGAAAAAACAAATGCTTCTTATAGGAGCTCTGAAACCATTTTAGATCATATGGCCAGCGGTAAAATAGAATGCGCCTATTTTCGTACAGACTATTTAAAACAGCGTCGTATTTTGTGAATCAAATAGACTTCTTATGTTAGGGGTCAAAGCCAAGATATGGGGCGCATCCTCCCTTATCTGTGACTCATTTTTTCTCTCTATTTCTCTCATTTACTTTTATAATACACATAAATTATTACATCAAGAAACATATTATAATATGTTGTTTTTTATAACAAAATTATAAATGAGTAAAAATATGGTTAATAAAGATTTATTCTATTGTTTGAAAATTATATTCTTCTTACAGACCGTGAAAATGCAAAATTTCTTCATATAAATGTTTTGACATTCTCAGCGCTATGGGACAATAGATCATTACCAAAACTGTTAAAATTTTGTTTTTAATCCCATCGGTTACAACCTGAGTTTGTAAATGTAATTGAGCAAGTCAAAACACACCATTATCATGACGCAGCATAAAAGAGAGTCGTATCACATCAATTAATGCTTACTTATTATTTGTGCGCTTTCCTGTGTTTTTATTAAAAGTATGAAAATTCTGATGAGCAACAGTGAAACTTAGTTTTTGACCATAGTCGTGTGTCAAGCGTTCTTTTATTTCAATCGTAAAAATGATACCATTCCAACGCGTTAAAACATGGCAACCTGTTCCAATAAGCTTGATAAGCTCAATTTTTGTGTGAAAGACAGGCCCTTTATCTGGATGTTCGCCCAATAAGATTATTTCAGGTCTGAATGCTAAAAGATCAGTTTCTTCACCACAAGAAAATGAATGCCCTAAATGTTGTTCTAAGACATAGCGATCAAGAAAATTCATAGGAGGAGAACCAATAAAATCAGCAACAAATGTTGTTGCTGGAGTATCGTAAATTTCCATTGGTGTTCCAATTTGCTCGATAGCTCCTTTATTCAAAACGACTATTCTATCAGCTAATGTCATAGCTTCTAGTTGATCATGGGTAACATAGAGGCTCGTTGTTCCTAATGAACGCTGTAGTGTTTTTATTTCAATACACATTTGCGCCCGTAATTTTGCATCAAGATTTGAAAGAGGTTCATCAAAGAGAAAAACACGGGGTTGACGTACAATCACACGCCCCATTGCAACACGCTGACGTTGTCCTCCTGATAATTGTCGTGGTTTACGATCAAGAAATGGTTCTATCTCCAAAAGCTTTGCAGCATGTGCGATACGTTTTTTAATTTCTTCTTTAGGAGTTTTACGATTTTTAAGACCATATTCTAAATTTCCACGAACTGTCATATGGGGATAAAGGGCATAATTTTGAAAAACCATAGCGATATCACGATCAGCTGGTTCACGATCATTGATACATTCGTTATCAATGCATAATTCACCTGAGGTAACTTGTTCAAGTCCTGCTATAATACGTAATAAGGTCGATTTTCCGCACCCTGAAGGACCGACAAGAACAAGAAGTTCTTTATTGGCAACAGTTAAGTTTAAATCATCAATGACCAGAATGCCGTTGTCATACTGTTTTTTTATATTTGATAACTGGATTATGGCCACAATTACTTCTCCGTTTCAATAAGGCCTTTGATAAAAAGCCGCTGCATGAAGATAACAACAAGAACAGGGGGAACCATGGCAACAACCGATACTGCCATGAGTATATTCCATTGAGGATCATGTTGAAGTGATTCGACAATAAGCTGTTTTAAAATAATAAGGATCGTTTGATGATTTTGATCCGTTGTGATGATAAGAGGCCAGAGATATTGTATCCATCCATAAATGAACATAATGATAAATAAAGCAGCAATATTGCTTTTACTAAGAGGAAGAAGAATATCCTTAAAAAATTTAACTGGACCTGCACCATCAACACGTGCCGCCTCTAAGAGTTCATCTGGAACAGTCAAAAAAAACTGGCGAAATAAAAATGTAGCGGTCGCAGATGCAATAAGTGGAATAATCATTCCACTATAGGTGTTGACCATCCCCAATTTTGCAACAATCTCATAGGTTGGAAGAATACGAACTTCGACAGGGAGCATCAATGTAACAAAAATAAGAACAAAAGCAGTTTTTCGGAAGGGAAAGCGCATGTAAATAATTGCATAAGCAGACAAAAGTGAAATAATAATTTTTCCAACGCTAATCCCAAGAGCCATAATGAATGAATTCATTAAGAGTGGCCAGAGGTTGGGCAAACCCAGCTGTGCAAGGCCATCACCAAAGATTGTTTTATAATTTTCCAGAGCATATTTCCCAGGCAAAAGAGGAAGTGTTCCTGAGTTAAATGCTGCTGAACTATGAGTTGATGCAATGATAGCAACATAAACTGGAAAGCAAATAATGATAATACCAACAATGAGAATAATATGGGTTAGAAATTTCAAAACAGGGCGATTTTCAACCATAATTTGTTTCCTAATATTGTACACGGCGCTCAATCCAGCGAAACTGGATAAACGTTAAGACAATAACCATCAACATCAATATTGTTGATTGTGCTGCTGATGCACCGATTATTTGATTTCTAAAGCCATCGTCATATACTTTATAGACGAGGATGCTCGTTGCACGCGCAGGACCTCCAGAAGTTGTATTATCAATAATACCAAAAGTATCAAACATAACATAATTGACATTGACAATAAGAAGGAAAAACGTCGTTGGTGAAATTTGCGGGAAAACCACTGTCCAAAATCGTTTAAAGGGACCAGCACCATCAATGGCGGCTGCTTCTATTTGAGAACGCGGAACAGACTGAAGACCTGTAAGAAAAAAGAGAAAATTGTAAGAAATTTGTTTCCAACTAGCCGCAATGACAATAAGAATCATTGCTTGAGTGCCATTAATACGATAATTCCATAGCACCCCTATTTTCTCGAGAAAAAAAGGAATAATTCCGATGGTAGGATGAAAGATAAACAGCCACAATATACCTGCCAATACTGGAGCAACAGCATAGGGCCAGAGCAAAAGCATTGTATAAGCCTTTTTTGCACGGATGACACGATCAACACAGACAGCTAAGAGAAGTGATATTGTCATTGAAGCGACAGTAACTGAGATGGAAAATACTGCGGTTGTAAAAAGCGATTGCCGATAAGTAGGATCAGAAAGAACGGTTAGATAATTCTCAAAACCAATAAAGGTTGTTGTAAAGCCAAAAGGGTCTTCACGCTCAAAAGATGATTTTATTGCTTGAGCAGCAGGCCAAAAGAAAAACAAAAAAGTCACAAGAAGCTGAGGAAAAAGCAGTCCGTAAGAAAGTAGACTATTTTTAAAATATGCATGTTTTTCTTGCATTCATAGGGCTCTTTAAATGTAGAGACTTTAAAAAAGTAAACAAAAAGGACTCAACCGTTTTTGTTGAGTCTTTAATGTTTAACAATAAAACGAAATTAATGATTAGATCTTTCAAATTCACGCAAGAGTTTATTTCCACGTTCAACGGTCTCATCTAAACCATCTTTCGGCGTTTTTGAACCACTAAGAACAGCTTCCAACTCTTGATCAAGAATGGCACGAATTTGTGGTAAATTACCAAATCTTATCCCTTTTGAGTTAACTGTTGGTGGATTAAGATTAATCTGTTTGATAGCTATATCCGCACCTGGCGTTTTTTCATAGAAATGTTGTTTTTTGCTCAATTCATAAGTCGCTTTTGTGGTTGGGAGATAACCTGTTTCCTGATGCCATTTTGCTTGATTTTCTGTTTTTGAAAGAAATTTAAGAAAAGCGGCTGCCCCTGCATATTCCTTTGGAGTATGGCCCTTAAACGCCCAAATAGAAGCTCCCCCAATAACTGAATTTTGTGGTGCTCCTTCTGTATCCTTATAGTACGGTAGCATACCAACCCCCACATTAAACTGAGCTTCAGAAACAATTCCAGCATGTGATCCTGAAGATTGCATAAAAATTGCACAATTTTGTGCCATAAACATTGGTGTTGAATCTAATGCACCTGCTGGACCACCATAACGGAAAATACCTTGATCAGACCACTTTTTCAGGTCAGTCCACATACGCACTTGTAAAGGTCCATTAAATGTAAGTTCTGAATCAAGTCCTTTAAAGCCATTTTCCTTCGTTCCAAAAGGAACATTATGCAACGCTGAAAAATTTTCTATACCAATCCATTGAGCGGCATAAGCCATTGTAAAACCACAAGTTGCCGCTTTAGTCTTAAGAATTTTCTTGGAAAAGTTTTCTATATCTTGCCACGTTCTAGGAGGCTGTTCTGGATCAAGCCCTGCTTTTTTAAAGATATCTTTGTTATAATAAAGGATGGGTGTTGAAATATTAAATGGCATAGAGACGATACGTCCCTGTTCATCGGAGTAATAACCACTAATAGCAGGGAAATAATCTGTAGGATCAAATTCTTGTTTTGTATCAGCCATAAGTTGATAAAATGGGTAGATTGCACCTTTTGCAGCCATCATAGTTCCAGTACCAACGTCATAAATTTGAGCAAGTACTGGCTGTTTCTTTCCACGAAATGCTGCAATGAGTGAAATCAATCCCTCTTCATATTCACCGCGAAATGAAGAAACAACTTTATACTCAGATTGACTTGCATTAAAATCGTTAATGAGACTTTCAGTTTGCTTTCCTAATTCACCACTCATAGAATGCCAAAAGCTGATTTTTGTCTGTGCAAAACTTTCTGTCATCCCCGCTGTGGACATTATGATAGCAACCGTGGCCGCTATGGAAAGATAAAAACGACTCATGCTTCACCCTTTCTGAAGTGATGGAATACAAACTACCCCTAAATTTATAGTATTACACATGAACATGCTATGACAGTTTTATTTCAGAAACATATTCTCTCATTTAAACAGGATCCACCTAAAGGTCAAATGAATTTGTTTAAATTTATTTATTTTCTTTTATAAGCTTTCTTATGTATTCATGAAATACGCGTTTGTAACTATCTGAAAAAAGTGAGATGGCTTAAATAAGCAAAGTCACTTGGTAAAAAGATATGGATCGTAAATATCATTCAATGACTATTTTAATATCTGGATTTACTTCTTTAAAAAGAATTGTTTATTCTTTTATTATTTGTCTTATAACTTTCGGCTTATAACTTTAACACGATGTTGCTACTGAATTTAAAGAAGAGACAAATAGAATTTTTTTAAAATTAAGAAAATCATTTTGAAGCGCTTAATAGTCTCTTTCCCTGTAACAAGATCACACCCCTCACGCAAAACAAAATGACACTGTATAACCAATTTCCATACTGTTAAAAAATCTTTCAATACATCTACATTTCATGATAGCACCTATAAAATAAGCCCTAAAGCCTCTCCATTAAAGTATATAAGACTTTTTGTATGCCATCATTTTTACACTTCATAAAAGTGCAAAACGACATCATCATGTGCGATCCTAATGCTTCAACAAATCTTGCATTTAAAATACGTTAAATGAATATTTTTATTCTTTTCTCAATCATTTTTTATCCACACACCAACCCTGCTTGTAATGTGCAAACGAATGATTTTGATTGATTCATTGTAAAAATATTTGAAATAAGAGAATCTTACGTATTAAGGTCTCTTACTCACATGAATAAAATATTAATTATGATTATAAATCAATGTATTATTGTCATGTATTAGATAATTTTTCTTCTTGCATTACGCTAACTTTATGAAGATATATAGTTCCTTTTGTGTTGATGTATTTTTACCTTTGTGCACACAATTGCAATGCGAGATCAGGTTGATCTGTCGTAATATAATGTACAGGCATATCAAGCCAATATGATAACCGAGCTTTTCCATTAATTGTCCATACCCCTACAGTAAAACCAGCCTCAAGAGCTGCTTCAATAAAGTTCTGTGAAACAATAGAGCCATCTAAACTTAGATCAGAATAACCTAATTGCTTCCATTCAGAAAAATGACGGTACATATCACCTTCGAAATTATCAACACATGGACCAGATGGTATTCCTGCTTCAATAAAAGGACGAAGGATAAAAGGATCAAAACTAATTGCAGAAACCCGTTCTGATAAATTTCGGCTTTTTATTAGTGCAAGCGCTTTTTGGGATAATATTGTTTCACGCTCCACTTCACCACATGTTTTGATTTCAAGATGCAACGCAACATTCGTTGGTGCTAAAAGATCAAGCACTTCTTCTAATAAGGGAGGTGCTTCTTGGCTTCCTTTTACGCAGAGTTGTTTGCGTGTTTCATTATCAATGTCGTGAATATACCCCTTTTTTCCAACCAATTGGTCTAAACGGAAGTCGTGAAAGACAACCACTTCACCGCTTTTCAGCAAATGAACGTCGCATTCAACTTCATCAACACCTAACGCTATAGCATTATTAAATGCCGAAAGGGTATTTTCAGGATAAAGATGAGCTCCTCCACGGTGTGCAACAATTTTTTTCTCAGACATGCAAAATCCCACACTTCTCAATTTTAAACGATATTGACGTACAGATTGCCAGATAAAGGCTTATATCATATGAAAATACACAATCATTTTTAAATGATTTTTTCTACACTTTTCGAATATCAAACCCTCAGTCATATTTTATTCTTAAAAGACTTATCCTTCATTTTAATTATTCCCATTCAATAGTACTAGGAGGCTTTGAGGTTACATCATATACAACACGATTAATCCCTCTAACTTCGTTAATAATACGTGCTGCTGTCTTACTTAAAAACGCCATATCATAAGGATAAAAATCAGCAGTCATTCCATCTACAGATGTGACGGCGCGAAGAGCACAAACAAATTCATAAGTGCGACCATCCCCCATCACGCCAACAGTTTGAACAGGAAGAAGAACAGCAAAAGCTTGCCAAATTTCGTCATAAAGACCAGCTTTATGGATTTCCTCAAGATAAATAGCATCTGCTTCACGTAAAATTTCTAATTTTTCACGGGTCACAGTACCTGGACAGCGAATTGCAAGACCGGGACCTGGAAAAGGATGGCGACCAATAAACTGCTCCGGTAGCCCTAACTCTCGTCCTAGCGAGCGAACCTCATCCTTAAAGAGCTCACGTAACGGTTCTACAAGTTTCATCTTCATCTGTTCTGGTAGCCCACCCACATTATGATGGCTTTTAATGGTTACCGTTTCACCAATAGCAGACACACTCTCAATAACATCTGGATAAAGTGTTCCTTGTGCTAAAAACTCTGCACCTCCTATTTTTTTCGTTTCTTCTTCAAAAACTTCAATAAAAAGACGACCAATTGTTTTGCGCTTTTTTTCTGGATCTGTCTCACCTTCTAAAGCATTAAGAAATATATCGGCAGCATTAACGTGAATAAGCTCTATATTATAATGATCACGAAAGAGCGTGAGAACTTCTTTAGCTTCATTCTTGCGCATCAGCCCATGGTCTACCAAAATGCATGTCAGTTGATCTCCTATGGCTTCGTGAAGGAGTACCGCTACAACAGATGAATCCACTCCCCCTGAAAGACCACAAATCACACGACTTTTCCCAACTTTTTGTCGTATCGTAGCAATTGCCTGCTCACGATAAGAAGCCATTGACCAACTACCTTTAATAGCAGAGATCTTATGAACAAAATTTTGCAAAAGTTTTGTACCATCCGGTGTATGGATAACTTCAGGATGAAACTGTACCGCATAAAAATGTCTTTTTTCATCCGCAATAGCCGCATAGGGAGCTCCTTTTGAGGTTCCTATGACACGAAAACCTTCTGGTAAAGCTGCCACACGGTCACCATGGCTCATCCATACTTGATAACGAGAACCTTTTTCCCACACTCCATCAAAAAGGGCACTCTCTTCTTGAACTTCCAAAAAAGCACGCCCAAATTCACGCTCATGTCCAGCTTCAACCTTTCCTCCAAGCTGAATACACATGACTTGTTCACCATAGCAAATACCCAGAATCGGAACACCCGCCTCAAAAATTTCCATTGGAGCACGCGGAGAGCCCTCATCAATAACGGAATAAGGACTCCCTGATAAAATAATAGCTTTAGGATTTATGCGGCGCACAGCTTCTAAAGCCAATTGAAAAGGAGCAATTTCACAATATACTTCCATTGCTCGTACCCGTCGTGCAATAAGTTGTGTAACTTGTGAACCAAAGTCAATAATAAGAACAGTGTCTGGATGTGATATGCTCATAGAAAACCAATCAACAATTGTAAAAGAAAACTCATGAGAGTTATGATTTAATCTTTCTCTTTTCACAAGCCTGTTTTCTTAAGAAAAAGATTATTCTCGTAAAGTTTATGATAAAAAGTGTAAGAATATGGATCAATGTTTTTTTTGCAACACAGATAAAAAGAACCCATCTGTTTGTGTTGTGGCCGGCGACAAAGTAAGTCCATAATTTGAAAAAACTGGTTGCACAGGAGAAAAACTAAAATGTTTCTGCCAAAGCGCTGGCATATCTATTGGAGAAAAATGAGAATGTTGTTGAAGGAAATGGGAAATTTGTTCCTCATTTTCATCTGTAAAAAGAGAACAGGTAATATAGATTAAGCGCCCATTTGGCTTAAGATAAGCTATCGCTTCATTCAAAATAGCCCTCTGTTCTGTTTGGCGTTGTTTCACTTGTTCTAATGTTAAACGCCATTTCGCATCTGGACGACGACGCCATGTTCCTGTCCCACTACATGGTGCATCTAGTAGAACTCTATCCATCTGGCCTATTAATGGCTTCAATTCTTCTTTTTGCGCTCGTGTTTGTACATTACGAACACCAGCGCGTCGAAGACGATCAAAAATAGGAGCTAAGCGCACTTTATCGGAATCATAAGCATAAATTTGCCCATGATTGTTCATATCGGAAGCTAAAGCTAATGTTTTGCCCCCAGCACCTGCACAATAATCTAATACCTGCATGCTCTCTTGCGCTTCCACAAGGTGAGCAACAATTTGAGATCCTAAATCCTGTATTTCAAAGTGTCCTTTTTGAAAAGCTAGTTCCACTTGAACATTGGGATGACGATTAAACTTTTCAATCGGTGCAATTCTTAAAGCTTGCCCAAACCATGGAAAAGATTTAAGTTTGGTTTTTGCTAATTCTTTCAGCACCTTTTCTGGTGTTGCCTTTAGGTTATTTACCCGTAGGTCTAAAGAAGGACGCGTTGCTAACGCAGCCGCTTCAGTGATCCAATTATCACCAAATAAAGGACGCAGATGCGCTTGACACCATTGCGGAATATCACCACGAATATAGTCTGGAGCATCCACTAATTGCTGACCTTGCCACGATTTACGCTGTTTAGCCCCTAATAACTGCGGTGCAAACCGATCTTCTGTCAACTCACCGTCAATTTGCTCCAGCGTCATTTTTCCAGAATCTAATAAGGCACCAAAAACGATATCTCGGATATCATCACTCTCCATACGCCATTGTAAAGAATAACGTCGTCTTAAAACATCATAAACGATTGTACCAATAGCTGCACGATCACCTGCTCCAGCAAAGCGATGAGAAAGACCCCAATCCTTTAAAGCTTCTCCTACTGGGCGATGCTTCATTTCTATCTCTGTGAGAACATCTATTGCTGCTTGCAAACGCCCACCTAATCGCATTCATTTCTCCCATTAAAATAATAAAATTTTAAATCATCTAAAAAAATAATATTATCGCCTTCTTGCCAATGAAACCTTCTCAAAGCCATAAAAAATTTACATTCAATCTTAAAATGATCTGATCATACTTTTTTTATAAGATCCAATTTAGAGTATCTAAATTTTTCCTTTCATCTTCTGCCCATTCGTTTTTTATCTTTCTACCTCTTATACTAAAAGATACGTAGCCATCCATAAAAAACTTATTTCCGCCATGCATTACGAAAAAACCAAACTCTTTAATTTATTGGCGTAAAATAAAGTTTACGAGGATTGTCTGAACAATAGAAAAAATCTTCTCATAAAATTAAACAGGCTCATCTTACGTTCAACAAAAAATTAACTTTTTAGAAAATGCTTGGAACCACTATTTGGCATGACCGTTTTTACTCTAATGGCAACTGCCAGACAATTTTAAAGGAGAAAATAATGACTTATAATAATGGAAAAACAACTTCGTCTAAAAGCCGTCATAATACAATGCCCTCAAACAACGGAAAGAAATCCGTCCAAAGTGATCAGACAAACACTCGCCAACGTGCGTCAAAGACTGGACGGAAGACAACAAAAAGTTAATTCTAATTTTATATAACTTATTTCATATAGTCTTAACAGAAAGAATTAGAGTTTTAACCTCTAATTCTTTCCTTTTTGGGATTATTACACCAAATTACAAACAGAAAAAAGCGCAGTCTCTCTTTCTTGTTCTCGGAAAATTTTATATTTATGCAATATGATATTAGGCTCTTGTATCTTTAAACTGGCCCACGATAATTTGGACTCTCTCGTGTGATAGAAACATCATGCGTATGACTTTCATGGAGTCCCGCATTCGTAATACGTACAAACGTTGCTTTTTCACGAAACTCTACGAGATCTTTTGCTCCAACATACCCCATCGAAGCACGAAGTCCACCAGCAAGCTGATGTAGAACTGATGCTATAGGACCTTTATAAGCCACCTGCCCCTCCACACCTTCAGGAACCAACTTAAGTTCATCACGAACATCATCTTGAAAATAGCGATCTGCCGATCCTCGTGCCATAGCACCAACAGATCCCATGCCGCGATAAGCTTTAAAGGATCGTCCTTGATAAAGATAAACTTCGCCAGGACTTTCTTCTGTACCCGCTAAAAGAGAGCCAATCATAGCAGCACAAGCCCCACCTGCTAAGGCTTTAGCAAAATCACCCGAAGCTTTTATCCCCCCATCAGCAATAACGGGAATGCCCGCTTTTTCAGCAACTTCTGCAGCATTCATAATGGCTGCAAGCTGAGGAACACCAACACCTGCAACAATTCGCGTTGTGCAAATAGAACCAGGACCAATCCCCACTTTTATAGCATCCGCACCACTGTCAATCAAAGCCTGTGTTGCTTGAGCAGTCGCCACATTACCAGCAATAATAGCTGGAGAAAACGTCATTTTTTTAATACGCTCAACAGTGTCTAATACACGCTGAGAATGTCCATGTGCAGTATCAATTACTAGAATATCAACGCCTGCATCAATTAATCGTTCAGCCCGCTCAAACCCATCGTTCCCTACACTACTTGCAGCTGCAACACGCAAGCGACCTTGTGAATCTTTGGCAGCGTTTGGATTTAATTTTGCTTTTTCAATATCCTTAACTGTTATCAGTCCGACACAACGATTCTGTTCATCCACAACTAATAATTTTTCAATACGATGATGGTGTAAAAGATATTTCGCTTCATTGAGTTGAACATTTTCACGCACTGTGATTAAATTTTCATGCGTCATTAATTCATAAATTTTTTGTTTAGGATCCGATGCAAAACGCACATCCCTATTTGTCAAAATGCCAACAAGCCGTCCAGCAGTTTCACCTTTAGCACCATTTTCAACAACCGGAATACCGGAAATACCATGAGAGCGCATCAAAGATTTTGCTTCTTCAAGTGTTGCATCTGGTCCAATGGTGACTGGATTAACAACCATACCAGATTCAAACTTTTTTACTTGACGAACTTCTTCTGCCTGCTCTGCAGGAGACATATTACGATGAATAACCCCAAGACCACCAGCTTGAGCCATAGCAATTGCCAAACGCGATTCTGTTACCGTATCCATTGCCGCAGAAAGCAATGGCAAATTGAGCTTAATATCCGCTGCAATGCGCGTACTGAGATCCACTTGACTAGGCATAACAAGAGAATGACCGGGTTGTAAAAGTACATCATCAAAAGTCAGTGCCAATGCACCTGTCCCCGTTTCAACAATCTTTGCCATATCAAAATTCCTTTTATAATAAAACACCGCAAGAAGCTTTAAAATACAACTGCGGTTCTCATACATGGTAGATTGGCAAAAAATTATGCCATGCTACAAACAAAATGAAAAGAAAAATAAATATTTTTTTTAAGTGTGGTTTATAAAAATTTACAATTGTGATTCAATAGGTAACCAACTTATTATTTTTGCAAATGCGCGACGCCAAAAATTGCTTTCTGGCTCATAGTCAATGCTATATTTTTTTTCATTTTCAATAAAATCCCAATAAATACGATTATTATCACCAAGACGCAGATGATAGCTCATTTCCCCTGTGGTTTCTTCAGAAAACAACAAATCTAATCTTGCTGTAATGGGAGCACATTCAAAAAGAATGCCCATTTCTGTATTTAATGATGCTGATCTTGGATCAAAATTTAAAGATCCAATAAAAGCTGTTTTACGATCAATTAAAAAAGCTTTGGCATGTAAACTTGCCTTACTCGATCGAAACAATCGTAACCCATGAGTATTGCCTTCCGCTTTTAATTCATAAAGATTAACACCACTTTTCAACAATGCCTTACGATAAGGTACATAACCACCATGCACTAATGCTACATCAGTAGCAGCTAAAGAATTTGTCAGAATTTTGACATCAACACCCTTTGAAACCAAATTACTAAAATTCTGCGTGCCAACCTTACCAGGAACAAAATAAGGTGACGTAATCTGAACCGTTTTTTGGGCATTTCCAATAACCTTTGAAAGTGCCTTCATAAGCCAATTACTTGCTTTTTTACGCAATGCTTTTTCTGGAGGGTCAGAAAGAACAACAACTTTGTCTGCTAAAAATAACCGCTTTCCTGTTTGGATAAAACAATTAAAGTTAATGTGCTCTTTGACATAATCTAAATAAACTTTTGCAACTTTGGAATCACGAAACTTTCGTAATTTATCTTTCCAATAGCTAAGATCACTTGCGCTTTTAGGAACAACCAAAGTATGAATTGGCAAAACAACAGCACTATTCCAAAAATCATCAAAGATACTTTCTACCTTTTTAACAGAAGGACCGATTAACATCAAATCTAAATCTCGAAAATGGGATTCTTTACCAGCATCAAAATAAGAATCTGCAAGATTACGTCCTCCTACAAAAGCGACCCTGCCATCAACAATAAAAGCTTTATTATGCATTCTACGTGTTACAGTAATTGCCCGTAATATAATTTCTAAACCACGGCGTAAACCACCTTTACGCGATCGCCCTGGATTAAACATTCTCACCTCAATGTGAGGATGTTTATCTAGCGCAATATAAGCTGGATCACGTGCCTGAGCATTAATATCATCCAAAAGAAGCCGTACCCGAACCCCTCGATCAGCTGCCTCAACTATTTCACTTAATAATAGGCGCCCCGTTAAATCATCATCCCAAATATAATACATCAGATCAAGGCTACGCCCAGCCTCTGCAGCTCCTATTGCACGAACACAAAACGCATCCAAATTGCTGATAATGAGAGAAAGGGCATCTTTATCAATCCCCAATCCATTTTCTTTCTCAGCTAATTGACTGACGATACGATCAAGCTTAGTTTCATCTTTCTGAAGAGGTAACGCATAAGAACATTGCCCCCTAGCATTTTTCACAAAACGCCCATAGGTGTAGATTGCCAACATAGATGCAATAAAAAAAAGAGGACAAAACCAATAACAATCTGTAAAAGAGTCAAAGAGGGCAAACTTTCTATTTTAAACTATCACATCATCAGTAATGCAAACAATAACACTAATCACTTTATCTTAATCGTATAGCAGATAAAATGCCACTTCTTGCTTAAGAGAGTATAAATTTAATATTGATGATACAAAAATTTTAGCGGTAGTATTTAAAAGTTTTTAAAAATGCTTCTCTGTTTTAATAAATGTAAACTTAACTAAAATTGTATAAATTGAAATAAACGATTAAAATAGTCACATAAAATTTATATTTGATTTAAATCAACAAAATCATCCTCTATAGATAAATTTTACAATAAATGATTGTTTTCTTCAGCTTTCCCCCACGGACTTTATCAAAATTCACTCTATTTTTTGAAACGCATGCTTGTCATGAAGAGAAATTTGTTATGAATTTTATTTTCGTTCTTGATTTCTTATTGCTCTCAATTCTTCCATTTTTCTATAAAGTGTAGAGCGACCAATATGAAGGCGACGCGCAATCTCACTCATATGTCCTTTATAATGTTTAATCGCTTTCTCTATAATATCATGCTCCATTTCTGCAAAAGTACGTACATGCCCATCAGTATTCAAAAATTTTATCGATTCTTGCTCACTATCTTCTTGTATATTACCCTCAATGATATTGGGAACATTCATTAATGAATTTCCCATTAATTGCGGAAAGTCTCGAACAGTTAATAACGGTCCTTCACTGAGTAAAATCGCACGAAATAAAAAGGTTTCAAGCTCATTTCTATTGCCAGGCCAATCATACTGCATAAGCAAGGAAAGAGCAGAGCCTGCTAAACCATGGACATGTGATCGCCCTGTTTCTGTGATAATGCGATCAATCAAACGTTGTGTGATCTCTGGAAAATCATCCCTTAATTCTCGTAAAGCAGGAACGCTAATAGACAAGTGAGAAAATTGTTCAAACAAACTATGCAAAAAAAAGTTTTCATTAACCAAGTCCTTTAAACGCGATGTTGAAATAGCGATGATCCGAAAAGGAAAAAAATCTCCTTTTGTATCCCTTTCCCTTTCTTTAAGGTAATGAGCAAACCGTTTTTGCTGTATGGGCTCAAGTCGATCAATATCACAAAGGCAAAGTGTCCCTTTTTCAAGAGAAGAAACCAATGGTAGGAATTCTTTAAACCACTGCTGATTTTCTTCTTCTGGATCAACGATGGCTGAACATTGAAAGCGAACAAAAACACCCTCCGAAAATAATCCCTCATGATGAATAATCCGAGCTAATGTCTCACGTCCTGTTCCAGCTTCTCCCTCTATCAAAAGATTCTGTAAAGAAGTTGCTGCTTGTCTCGATTGTTCTAACACTATCTGCATAGCTCTACTTTTTACGCAAAGATCAGAAAACCGTAAATGATTCTCTTTTTTTCGCCGAATATCTCGAACCTCATGCTCCAAAGCAGAAATAAGAGCAAGGATATCCAAAGTAACTCTTACACGTAATAATGTTACTGGATGGATCCAATAATCAATAGCTCCAGCTGTTAAAGCTTTCTGGAGTAAATGCTGATTCTCTTGTTGTGCTATAACGACAATAGGAACAGAAACACCAGCAACTCTAATCATTTTAATCAAATCGCTCACACTCAAATCACTCATAACGACATCAAGGAGTGCAAGCACAATGTTTTTACGCCTGTGTAAAAGATCAATCGTACGGAGACCATTTTCTGCTTCAATGACACGATAACCAAAACCTCGCAGCATAGAAGAAAGTTCTATACGTCTTCCATAATCTTCACTCGCAACAAGAATGGGACCAACCATAATGTCAATAATCTCCTTTGAGACTACTTAGCAGCTTAATATAAAAATTGTTGTAAACCATAAGAAATATTTTACCTCTTGTGTTTCACTTACGAACTTCATCAAGCTGTCAATTAAATACAACATTAAGGCATTTTTTTCCATTTTTTTGCTTTTTCATTGATTTTTATCAAATTTTTCATATTGACTCATGGGGTAATTTAATAATGTTATAGAAACTAGAGAGCAAAATAATCTAAATAGAGTGCAATAAATGAAACATACCTATCATATTTTATGTCTTACAATTACCGCCTTGCTGTTAAGTGCCTGTAACTTTTCGCGATATTATAACTCAAATATGCCAACTGGAATTGATGGAAAATGGGTTGATGAGAATGGTATTATTTCTTCTTTCCACAATGGTGTTTTTGAAACGCATGCAGCAGATACAGAAGAAAAACTATCAGAAGGAGCATATAATTATCTCAATGCCCAAAATATAGAAATTGAAATACGCTCTATTCTCCGTGGAACAATTTCTAGAGTCAATTGTACAATGTCATATGACGCCACACAACTTCTCTGCACCTCACATACAGGAGCACAGTTTTTCCTTAAGCGGAAATCTTAAACAAAGTACAAGGGAAACCTCTCTTAAGAACAGAGGGAGCACACACATTAAGCAGGAGGCGATATCCTTTCTCCTCCTGATAGAAAATCCTCTCTAAAATACGCAAAGAGGCTAGTATAATCTTTACCCTGAAAATTTTCTAAACATTATGAAATGCGTAAAATAATCATTTTCTTCCACAAAATATCAGTAAAGCCACCTCACAATAAAATTGTAACTTTGTATTATTCAATCTATTTCAACCTAAAATAACATTTTATTTGATAGGGAAGCTTAATCTAAGCAGCGCCAATGCGCAAAAGATCATGAAAATGAACAATTCCTATCGGTTTTTTATCTTCAACCACAAAAAATGCACCAATCTGATGATCATTAATAAAAGCTGTTGCTGCACCAACAAGTGTATTTGGCTTTACAACTTTAGGAGCTTTGGTCATCACCTCGTCAACATTAAATTTTGATAAATTAAAATGAATGTTACGTGCAAGATCGCCATCAGTTACAATTCCGATTAGTTCACCTTCTTGATTCACAACACCAACACAACCAAAATGTTTTTCCACCAAAACATTCATCGCTTCAGTCATAGCTGTTCCCTGCATAACCAAAGGAATATTATCACCCTCATGCATAATATCACACACGTATTTAAGGCTTGCACCAAGAGAACCACCAGGATGATATATTTTGAAATCCGTTGCGGTAAAACCACGCATTTCTAAAAGAGAAACCGCTAATGCATCTCCCATTGCCAATTGCATAATTGTTGAAGTTGTAGGGGCTAAACCATGGGGGCAAGCCTCTTCTATCTTTGGTAATAATAGTACAATATCAGCTTGTCGTCCTAACACAGAGTGCTTACTTGATGTCATCGCAATAAGGGGGATACGAAAACGCGCCGCATAACTTATAATACCACTTAACTCTTGAGTTTCACCAGACCATGATAAAGCAAGAATAACGTCATCAGAGCCAATCATACCAAGATCACCATGGTTGGCTTCTGCAGCGTGAACAAAAAAGGCAGGTGTTCCAGTTGAGGCTAAGGTTGCTGCAATTTTTGTCCCTATATGACCACTTTTTCCAAGACCAGTAATAACCACATGTCCACGAGCATTTCTAATAGTTTGAACAGCCGCTTCAAAAGAAGAAGAAAGACTTTCCAGAAGAGCTTTTTCAAGAGCTTCAAGCCCCTGCTTTTCACTAGCAAGTGTTTTAAGCGCTGATGCTACTGCACCTTGCAAAGCCCTATGAGGAGACGATATTGTCATAATCAAATTCGATCAATAAAATTAAGTAAGAGATCTATATCACTTTTCGACATTAATGGTTTCTAGTAAATTTTTCAATGAAGCAGAAACGTGGCTGTGCATATCAGCGCGTGCCAAAGAAAATGCAACGTTGGCTTCAATAAAACCAGCTTTAGAACCGCAATCAAAAGTGCGCCCTTTTACTTGCAAACCCCAAAAATCTTGCTCATTTGAAAGCCGTATCATAGCATCTGTTAATTGAATTTCATTTCCTGTTCCCCGTTCTTGAGTGGAAAGAATATTAAAAATTTCTGGCTGCAAAATATAACGTCCATTGATGTACAAATTTGATGGCGCTGTACCTTGTGCTGGTTTCTCTACCATTTTTGTGATTTCAAAACCATTTGCAATCTGTTTGCCTTTCCCAACAATACCATATTTATGTGTTTCTCTAGGATCGCATTCCTGAACTGCTATAATATTTCCCCCACCCACCTTTTCATAAAGGCTCATCATTTCAGAAAGACAGCCCTTTTTCGCTTGTATCAACATATCCGGTAATAACAAAGCAAAAGGTTCCCCTGCAACTAATTCACGTGCACACCAAAGAGCATGCCCTAATCCCAAAGGTTGTTGTTGCCGAGTGAAAGAAGTTGACCCTGGTAATGGCTGTAAACGGTATAAATGTGCAAGATCTTCTTTCTTTCCACATTCAGCAAGTGTCGTATATAATTCAACTTGCTCATCAAAATAATCCTCAATAACGGCTTTGTTACGTCCAGTTACAAAAATAAAATGCTCAATACCAGCTTCCCTCGCCTCATCCATAACATATTGAATAACAGGTTTATCAACAACTGTTAGCATTTCTTTAGGAATCGTTTTTGTCGCAGGAAGAAAACGCGTACCAAGACCTGCTACTGGGAATACTGCTTTCCGGATTTTACGCACACTCACCCTCCTCAATGAATTCATATAACTTTTTTGTTTTATTTATCATATGTTTTTACGAAATGGTAAAAAAGATATCTTATTGTTTTGATTATCATTATAATGAGCAATAAAAATGTAAAAAGAGTCTGAGAATTTATTGAAGGGATTAAAACGTATTATTTATTTCAGTTTTTTCCTCTTCTTGATCATATTATCGATTAAACTAAATACAAAATAAAGTTATTGCACATCTAATGAATTGAATATTAATGGGAATTTCAAAATGCAAAAAACAGAATTGAAGACTTTCTCTTTTTTAGAGAAGTCAATAGCTTGGAGAACTCTTCTCACTGGCTCTGCCGTTATTTTTTCTGCTTTTTTAATGTTTTTTGCACCCCTTTCATATGCTGATAGCGGATTTAAACACTGGATTAAAGAATTTAAAAAAATAGCTATTGCTCACAATATTACCCCCTCTACGTTTCATATGGCGTTTAAAGGTGTTAATGCCATTGATCCAGAAGTTCTAAAAAGCGCCGCATACCAACCGGAATTTGTTGCTCCTTCATGGAACTATTTCGATAATCGTGTCCATGATATTGCAATTGAGGAAGGACGACGCCAAACTCAAAAATGGAACAAATGGCTTCTTCAAATTGAAAAACGTTTTGGTGTTGATCGCAATATTCTGCTTGCTATTTGGTCAATGGAAAGCAACTATGGGAAGGTTTTAGCTAATAAAAGTGTAATACGTGATACCATTCGCTCTCTTGCAACTTTAGCCTATGCTGATAAAAAACGTGCAAAATATGCATATACACAGCTGATTGCTGCTATGAAAATTCTACAAATTGGCGAAATTAAACGCTCTCAACTCACTGGATCTTGGGCCGGTGCATTGGGGCATACACAATTTATTCCAAGCAGTTATCTCGCCTATGCAGTTGATATGGACCAAGATGGACGGCGTGATATCTGGAACTCTGTTCCAGATGCTCTGGCTACTGCTGCTAACCTTCTCCACAAAAATGGCTGGCAACCTAATCTTATTTGGGGAGTAGAGGTAAAAGTGCCGCAGGGGAAAAACCTTCCTGAAGGCTGGTATTCCTTTGAACAATGGAAAAAATTAGGTGTAAAACACGCAAATGGGCACCCTCTTCCTACATCATCTGAACAAGCAATATTAAAATATCCAGATGGAGCAAAAGGACCTATATTTTTAGTCACAAAAAATTTCTTTGTTCTGAAACATTATAATAATGCAGATCGTTATGCGTTTGCTGTTGGCCTTCTTGCTGATCGCATTGCTGGACATCCTGGATTGGTAAATGATTGGCAAAGACCTTTTCAACCTCTTACTTTCCAAGAATGTAAAGAACTACAATCTCGCTTAAGTGCACTGGGCTATTATAAAGGGAATGTCGATGGAAAAATTGGAACAGCTTCTCGCAAAGCAATTAAAGCTTTTCAACTCCGTCACGGACTAAAAGCAAATGGATATCCATCATCTCAAGTGCTTTTTCTCCTTCGCAAACAATAATGGAGAATAAGGTTTTGTCTCTTTCTCGCCTGATATACTTGACATTATTGCTGTTTTCACTTTCTATTGTGGGGATCTTACAGCCATCCCCAAGTAAAGCAACGAACTTCTTCAAATGGTTGTCACAACAAAACAAACAGACACAGCAGCCACCGCAAATTATAGAACAAAAAATAGACAAGCCGCAAAAAAAGATCGTAACACAAAAAAACATACAAAAGCTAAAAAATGAGAATGCAAAGCGCATTCTTGTCATAGGGGATTTTGCAGCTTCTGCTGTTGCTGATGCACTTAAGAAATTTTTTATAAATAATAGCGATATCGTTATCATGAACAACACAATGCCAGCTTCCGGCTTAGTTCGAACGGATTATTATTCTTGGCAAAGCAATATTTCTAAACTCATTGATCAAAATAGCCCCGATGTTATTATCATGATGATCGGTGCAAATGATAATCAACCCATCACAGACTCTCATAACATGATTAACACAGATCAGTCAGAATGGATACGCATCTACAAACAAAGAATTATCGAAATTACTGAAAGTCTTCACGCCTCTGGAAAATCATGGATATGGATAGGTCAACCTTCTTTTGGAAATGACCTTTTGACACAAAAAATGAAAATTTTTAATGCGCTCTATAAACAAGAAACAGAAACAGCAGGAGGGTATTTTCTCGATATCTGGAGCGGCTTTAGTGATGAAGAAGGAAATTTTTCTTTTTCAGGCTATGATATTAATGGAAAAATAACCAAATTACGCACCAATAATGGCATGCATTTCACCCCTGAAGGAAAGAAAAAACTTGCCTCTTATTTAGAAAAACCATTGAAAAATATTTCAAATTTTTATGCCTTTTCTCATGAAAATTCTTACTCAACCGATCAAGTTATTCAAAAACTTATACAAGAATCAGAGAATCAAGAGCGGAGTAAAATTATGCGTCAGCCTCCAATGAGCCTCGATGATATGGCACAAAAAAACACTCACCTTTTAGGCAAAAGAAAGTCAAGTTTTATAAAAAAATCATGGTTTCCACCAAATGGGCATCAAAAAGATCGAGCTGATAATTTTTCTTTCCCATAATGTCTATTTAAAATACAAAATCTATTTTCCTCTATAAACAAAAAGCGAATAATATGAAAACGGCATGGTGTTAACCATACCGTTATATCTTATAGTCCACGTTTGTTAATCATTGCCTCTGGTAAAGGCATTCGTCCCCGAAAAGCTTTATAAAGCTCCTCTGGATCACGACTTCCTCCAGCGGAGTAAATAAAACGTTTCAACTTATCAGCAAGCTCTGAATTAAAAACATCTCCCGTTTCTTCAAAAGCTTGAAAAGCATCAGCATCAAGGACTTCCGACCACATATAAGAATAGTAACCAGATGCATAACCATCTCCCGCAAACACGTGCATAAAATGTGGGGGACGATGACGCATAATAATTGTATCAGGCATTTGCAGCTTTTCTAATTCTTGGCGTTCAAACACTGTTGGATCAGTGACTGTTTCGCCTTGATGAAAAGCCATATCCACTAAAGCTGATGAGATAAATTCAACGGCAGAAAATCCTGCATTAAATGTCTGTGCTACTAAGACTTTATCTATCAACTCTTGTGGCATAGGATGGCCTGTTTTTGTATGTATAGCATAAGATTTTAATATCTCTGGTACTGTTAACCAATGTTCGTAAAGTTGAGAAGGTAGCTCAACAAAATCACGTGAAACAGATGTTCCCGACACAGATGGCCATGTGACATCAGAAAGCAAACCATGCAATGCATGTCCAAATTCGTGGAAAAGCGTACGTGCATCATCAAGTGATAAAAGAGCAACTTCCCCTTTAGGTGGTTTAGCAAAATTACAAACATTGTAGATAATAGGCTTTTGTCCGCCATCCAATTTATGTTGTGATTGCAAACTACTCATCCACGCACCGGAGCGTTTTGAAGAACGTGCAAAATAATCACCAATAAAATGCCCAAGTAGACTTCCATCAGACTTTTTTACTTCCCACAAACGTGCATCAGGATGCCAAAGTGTAACAGCGTTTTTTTCTTCAAATGTAATGCTAAAGAGTTTTTCGGCTACCCCAAAAGCCGCTTTAATCATAAGATCAAGCTGAAAATAATATTTAATCTCAGCGCTATCGAAAGAAAGTTTTTCAGTGCGAAGCTTTTCAGCATAATAACGCCAATCCCAAGCAGCTAAAGATTCATTGCTGCCCTGATTGTTGGCAAAATTTTGTAAGTCAATTTGCTCAGTAGAAGCTTTCGCTCTTGCGCGCTTCCATACAGGCATAAGCAAATCCATAACGGAATCAACACTTTTAGCCATAGTATTATCGAGCTTCAAATCTGCGAAAGATTTATATCCCAATAATTTAGCCTGCTCATCTCGAAGCGCAACAATCTCTACAATAATTGTTTTATTATCATTCTTGTTATTATTTTCACCACGTTTAGCCCAAGCTTGGAATGCAACCTCACGCAAATCACGACGATCAGAGAATTTTAAAAAAGGTTCAACAATCGAACGTGCTAGTGTTAATGCATACGCTTCTTCATTGCCTCTTTCACACGCAATTTCCTTCATTGAAGCAATGAGATCTTGCGGTAAACCAGATAAGTCTGTTTGTTTTAAAAACAGAATCCATTCAGCTTCATCATTTAAGACATTTTGTCCAAAAGTAGCATTTAAAAAAGCAAGTCTTTCATTAATTTCCAAAAGCCGTTTCTTAGCTTTTTCATCGAGTTTTGCCCCATGACAAACAAACTTTTTCCACCATAATTCAAGAACACGTGTTGTTTCATTCTCAAATGTGCCCAGCTGCGACTGTTTATAAAGTACATCTATTTTCGCAAATATCCGCGCATCCATCATCATTTTTGAAGAATAACGAGAAAGTTTTACAACGAACTCTTGCTCTAGCTGTTGAATTAATACATTCGTATGAGCACTGGTGCGTAAGAAAAATATTGAACAGACACGATCAAGCGCTTTGCCGCAAAGCTCAAAAGGCTGCAAAAAATTCTCAAGCGTTGGTGGTTCTTGCACCATCGCAATTGCCTCTAGTTCTTCTTCTGCTTCTTGAAATGCCTGTTCAAAAGCGGGTTTAAAATCTTCATCACTTATAGAAGAAAAATCAGGAAGACCTGAAAATCCCTTCCAGTCCAGCACTGCTGCTTTTGTCATAATACTTTATGTCTCCATTATAAATTTAAACTGTAACAATTATCTTTACGACACAAATTGATAACATACTAAAACTATTTCGTGAGTTTCAAAACTACCTTTCAAAACGCTATTGAATAAAAAACCTGAAAATCGTAAAGTTCTTTCATTCAAACCATATTATATTGAAGCAATAAAGATTATTCGCTCGCACATCACAATAGAATTGCATATTAACAAAAACACTTGGAGAAAAGCATAATCTCCACTCTTTATAAAATATTGCTTTAGATTCTTTTGAAAATCGCAAACTACATTAAAGAAATGATGGTAAAATCAGAACTGATTTTTACATTTACGTTTTTATATTATCCTCAAATTAAGCTGTATTCTCGTTTTAGTGATTCAGAAACTTGTTTATAACTTATAATTTACCCTTGACTTTACTTCAAATATTAACAATTGGGAATATAGCTGGGGAGTTTTTTTAAATCTTCCATAAACTTTTGTTTTTATCTCATCTATTATCTAGATTTACAACTCTCCAACTCTTCAGGAGGTACTTTATCATGACTGAAATCAAAACGGCCTTCGACTTCAAAAATTTTTCTCCTGAAGCTCTCGCTGAAAAGTTAAAGAACCAGCATTTTGCAGACTCTATTGATATCATCAATGACCTCGATATCATGGAACGTGTAACTATTCTTAGTCTTCTGCCTCTTGATTATGTTATCGAACTTTTTGATAAACCAGAGCTTGAGCAACCTGCTGCCATCCTAGAACTTCTCCCTATAAATCGTGCTGTTGAAATTCTTGATGGCATGTCTGCCGATGCTGCTGCAGACGTCTTTCAAGAAATGGATAAGGAAACCCGCACACGACTTTATGCCTTGCTTAACCCCTTAACGCGCGCTGAACTTAAAAAACTCACCAGTTATCCTGATCATACAGCAGGAGCACTGATGACAACAGAGTTTATAGCCGTTCCTTCAAACTGGACCATACAAAAAACTTTGGATCACATTCGTGAGGTCGAGCGAACACGTGAAACAGTTTATACCAGCTATGTAATTGACCCCAAAACAGGTACTCTTCTCAAAGCTGTTTCCCTGCGTAACCTTATTCTTGCCTCACCTGATGAACAAATTCTTAATGTCCCTACCCATGACTCGCCCATTACAATATCACCTTTCACACATCATGAAGATATCGCACGCCTTTTCCAGCGCCATGATCTTCTCTCTGTGCCTGTAGTTGACGAAAGTAACCATGTCATTGGCATTGTAACCGTTGATGACGTGCTTGATACTATGGTCGATGAAATGAATGAAGATGCCTATAAATTTGGGGGTATGGAAGCACTTAATAAGCCCTATATGCAAATTAAGTTTCCTGAAATGATGAAAAAACGCGGAGGCTGGCTCGCTTTACTCTTTATCGGTGAAATGCTGACAGCAAGCGCTATGCAACATTTCGAAACAGAACTCGAAAAAGCGATTATTCTTACACTGTTCATACCTCTCATTATGAGCTCAGGAGGAAATTCCGGCTCACAGGCTACATCCCTTATTATCCGTGCATTGGCTTTACGTGAACTCACGTTAAAAGACTGGTGGAAAGTGATCATTCGTGAAATTCCAACAGGACTATCCCTTGGTCTCTTACTAGGAATTATTGGTGTTACGCGCATTGCTCTTTGGCAAAAACTGGGTATCTACGACTATGGCCAACATTGGATTGCTATTTCGACAACAGTGGGTACAGCTTTAGTTGGAATCGTTACCTTTGGTTCTCTTTCTGGATCTATGTTGCCTTTTATTCTTAAAGGTTTAAAATTTGATCCAGCAAGTGCTTCTGCTCCTTTTGTGGCAACTTTAGTAGATGTCATGGGCATTATAATCTATTTTTCTGTAGCTTCTCTCATTTTGTCAGGAACTCTTCTTTAAACATGTAAAGTAAAAACTCTTACTTATGGAAAAATCTTGTCATGTAACCTAAGATTCTTTCCATAAGAGAATAAGCTTTATTATTTATTTTCTAGCGCACTGCTCTATAGATAATTTATTATTTTTTTGAATAACAGCTCCGAATAACGTAATCTTACCTCATCATAAAGCTTCTCATATTAAATCGATTAAAGTCATCTTCTTGCCAGACACAAACGAGATCGGTGTATGGCTAAAAACTATTCAAGAAAAAATAAAATACTTCTTATATCCTCTCTCTCTCGTATCAAAAACTGGCGCAATATTGACAGCTGAGAAAGAATAATAATGATGATACTCAACAGGCTTTATATTTCTTCACAAAGGCGTTAATAGTATACTATTCGCGTATATTATATCATTTATGAGCCCTATCATGGAATGGATGTAGGTACGTTAAGCAATCTCTCTTAAGTACATGAATATGCAACAAAAAGTATATGCTGTTTAAAGTGTTCTGTTTGGCATGAAAAGCATACTCCTATTAGAGAGTGCAATTAACAAAAGTAAGGCAATGCACTATCTCCATGGTTTAAAAGATATTACTTTAGATGCTTTTGAAATTATAAATTGGATTAACAGCAAAGATGGGAATTTTCTTTGGATGCCTTCATATTCTTTCTAAATAAGACTGTATGCCGAGTTCATAAATAAATCAAACAGATATAACTCTTGCCCTAATCTGGCATACAAAAGCTAGAACTTCTTATAAAATTCTTAATCGTCTCAATATTTACCTCAAATACACGGTTGCATTAGATCTGGATTTTGATTGACAAGTTATGGAATAAGAAAAAGCTTTATTTAGAATAAAAATATTGTAAAACTGTCAATAAATTGGCTATGGATTGAGAGATATTCCGGATTTTTATTAATCTCTTTGCAAAACAACAACAATAATATGGCTAGCTTTATACTTACTCTTACAAGAGCTCATATAAACTCCTTGTGTCATATTGATAAAAATCAAGTTGACGGTGATTTTTTGGATAATTCTTAGCTCGAGAATAGAACATACGTACTATAAAAACTTTTACGAAGCTTCAGAAATTGAAGCTCAATAGAGCCTTAAAGACTTGGATAAATAGTTTTGCCATAAAAATATTGCCTCCATCTTCCAAAATTATAAAAAAACATGTAAAAGGTTTTCTAATAGTCAGGCAAAGAATGTAAAGACTTTACCTCAAATGAAATTTCATTAAACGAAAAGAAGAAAATTTATGCAATTGCGTAACATTGCCATCATTGCCCACGTTGACCATGGGAAAACAACGCTTGTAGACGGGCTTCTCAAGCAATCAGGAAACTTCCGTGATAATCAGCGTACAAGCGAACGTATGATGGATTCAAACGATATTGAGAAAGAACGCGGAATTACAATCCTAGCGAAAGTGACATCTGTTGTTTGGAAAGATACTCGAATTAATATTGTTGATACACCAGGACACGCTGACTTTGGTGGAGAAGTTGAACGCATCCTCAATATGGTTGATGGAGCCATTGTACTTGTTGATGCTGCTGAAGGACCAATGCCACAAACAAAATTTGTCGTTGGCAAAGCATTGAAAGTAGGATTGCGCCCTATTGTTGCTATTAATAAAATTGACCGACCGGATGCACGCGTTGATGAAGTCATTAATGAGGTTTTTGACCTTTTCGCTGCTCTTGACGCAACCGATGAACAGCTTGATTTTCCTATTCTTTATGGATCTGGACGCGATGGATGGATGGCTGAAGCCCCTGAAGGACCAAAAGATCAGGGATTAGGTCCTTTATTTGATCTTGTGACGCAGCATGTCCCTTCTCCTAGTGTAGCAGAAGGACCGTTTCGCATGATTGGAACTATTCTTGAAGCGGATCCGTTTTTGGGACGAATTATTACAGGACGGATTCATTCTGGCTCTTTAAAACCCAATCAAAATGTCAAGGTTCTTGGACAAGATGGAAAACTTTTAGAAACTGGGCGTATTTCAAAAATTTTAGCGTTTCGTGGCTTAGAACGGCAACCTATTGAAGAAGGAAGTGCTGGTGATATTGTTGCGATTGCAGGTCTGCAAAAAGGTACCGTAGCTGATACTTTCTGTGATCCTACTGTCAATGAACCCCTTACTGCCCAACCAATTGATCCTCCTACTGTTACTATGAGTTTTCTCGTCAACGATAGTCCCCTTGCTGGAACTGAAGGCGATAAAGTAACAAGCCGTGTCATTCGTGACCGATTGTTAAAAGAAGCAGAAGGCAATGTCGCTCTTAAAATTGAAGAATCAGCCGATAAAGATTCTTTCTACGTTTCAGGACGAGGAGAATTACAGCTTGCAGTTCTCATTGAAAATATGCGCCGTGAAGGATTTGAACTTAGTGTTTCACGCCCACGTGTTGTTATGCAAAAAGATGAAAATGGAATAACTCTTGAGCCAATCGAAGAAGTTGTTATCGATGTTGATGAAGAATATTCCGGTATTGTTGTACAAAAAATGTCTGAACGTAAAGGCGAAATGGTGGAGTTACGTCCTTCTGGAGGTAATCGTGTCCGCCTTGTCTTTTATGCCCCAACCCGAGGACTCATTGGTTATCAATCTGAACTTTTAACGGACACACGTGGTACAGCAATTATGAATCGCCTTTTCCATGCTTATGAACCTTATAAAGGAGACATTGCTGGTCGTGTTAATGGTGTTATGATTTCAAATGACAACGGTGAATCTGTCGCTTATGCTCTTTTTAATCTTGAAGATCGTGGACCTATGATCATCGATGCGGGTGTGAAAGTCTATCAAGGTATGATTATTGGCATCCACTCACGAGATAATGACTTAGAAGTTAATGTGTTAAAAGGGAAAAAACTCACCAATATGCGCGCTTCTGGAAAAGATGAGGCCGTAAAGTTAACGCCTCCCATTAAAATGACGTTAGAACGCGCCTTATCGTGGATACAAGATGATGAGCTTGTAGAGGTAACCCCTAAAAATATTCGTCTCCGCAAGCTCTATCTTGATCCTAATGAACGTAAACGTTTTGAAAAAACACGTGCATCAATTTCAAATTAATTTCATAATCTCTTTGGTAAAATATTTAATTGTATTGAGCCTCACTATATTCCAGAAAGGATGTCTCTATGAATATTAAGGAAATACCCGTAGGCAAAAATCCACCAGAAGATATTAACGTTATTGTGGAAGTCTCCCTTGGTGGGCAGCCAATAAAATATGAGATGGATAAAAAGTCTGGTGCATTATTTGTTGACCGTTTTCTTCATACATCAATGGTTTATCCTGGAAATTACGGTTTTGTCCCTCATACGCTTTCAGATGATGGTGATCCTATTGATGTCCTTATCTGTAATACCCGTCCACTTATGCCTGGTTGTGTTATCAATGTTCGCCCCATCGGAGCTCTAATGATGGAAGATGATGGTGGTAAAGATGAAAAAATTATTGCCATTCCCACTACAAAATTAACAAAACGCTATATCAATATTCATGACTATACAGACCTGCCCGAGATTACACTCAAACAAATTGAACATTTCTTCAAGCATTACAAAGATCTGGAACCTGGAAAATGGGCTAAAATTGAAGGATGGCGTGATAAAAACTTTGCTCATGAATTAATTAAGCAAGCTGTTGAGCGCAATAACAAAATATAACGATTTAATAAAATAAAGCCTATAAAAATAGGCTTTGTTATTTATTTTTTCTACGAGATGTAATCTCTAAAGGATTGCCATATCTGTTTTAGCTCTTCTAAATGTGTTGAAAAGTAAAGTTGTTTGTAGCGAGATATTGCACCGTTTTTCAGAGAAATAGAAGAAGATGGGATTCTCCACTGCTTCGCAAGAAATTTAATGAGAGCTTTATTCGCTTTTCCATCTTCAGGAACAGCACGAAGGCGTATAACCAGATATTGTTTTTCACCATCCCTACATTCAACCCCTATTATTTTGTCAACAGATGATTTTGGAATGAGATATACAAACAAAATCAAGTTATTTTTATCAACTTGATAAAACATGTATTCGCCTCAAGTAATATTTCTATACATACATGTTTGCGTAAACGCGCCACATAAAAGTACGAATAAAATAAATAATAATGAAGACTACAACAGGTGAAATATCAATCGTTCCAAAATTTGGTAAAATTTGCCGGATACGGCTTAGAACGGGATTTGTAAGACGATATAGAAAGCTTCCTATCAAAACAACAAAGCGATTGCGCGAATTTATGATATTAAAGACATAAAGCCAAGAAAAAATGACACTCGCGATTAAAATATCAATATAAATCTCAAAAATCAAATCAATCGTTCGAAGCAATGCATAAATCATGCGTCATCCCTTTCAATCAAGGAAACAGAAGAGCGTATAGAAAACCTTCATTAAAGCAGGTCTGTGTATCAAAAAATGGTTTTATATTTCAATACTCTTTTTTCTTGAATAAAAACCAGACATCTAAATTCTTCATCTCTCTATTTAATGACGATGCAGTTAGAAAACAAATATCAAAATTAAAAATAGCACATAAAATAGAAGAAACGGCAAAAAATCTGAATATCCCTTATAGGATTAATCTTAAATCTCATCGTTTTAATTATTAATTATAAAAAACAAACAAACTAAAAACGGCCTTTTAAAGGCCGCTTTTAGTTTTAAAATTATTTCTGCAAAGCAGTCAAACGATTAAGAGCACTGCTAAAACCATCTAGCTGAACAAATAAATCATTCAAAGCTGGTTCACCTGCAGCAGCAATTGTCATCGCCAACTTTAACTGTTTTCCAGAACGTAAAGCTGCTACGTGATTTTTGTCAAAAACGACAGGAACCACACAACCTGCTGGTACACAAGTCCGGATACCAGTTTCGATAACAGCTTTTCCCTCATCAACTTGTAAACGAACAGGTTTAGAAACCAAAATGCCAAAAGGAACTGTTAAATTACCAGATACAACACCCTCAGCATCGAGAGTAAGGCCCATAGCCACAACAACACGCCCCTGCTCATTTACTTCTTGACGGTGCATAAAACAAATTCTTTTCCCTTCTTGTATACCACAGTTAATAGTCCACAAACCGTAGGTTTCAGTCAAAGAAGAAGCTCCATTTGGCAATGTCGCTGCCGCATCTTTTGATGCAGGAGGCTTTGAACTTGTTGCAAATGCAACAGATGAAATACTCAAGAGAGTAAAAACTATAAGTAAATTAAATAACTTTTTCATTTTATATTCCTGTTCTTTACATAAAAGATAAACATGTTTATTATTTATTATAATATAAAGCATCTTAATAAAAAAAGCTTTCTCATAATCATATAGCTTTTATAATGGTCTAAGGCTACCTCGAAATTCGCTGACAACTTTCGTATAAACGTGCTTTTTAAAAGAAACAGCAATCAACGGAAGGGTTTCTAGATCAATCCATTTCCATTGATCGAATTCCGCTTTATTGCCATCTGGTGGCGGATTAATCGCAATTTCAGAAAGCTTTCCTGTAAACTGGAAAGCAAACCATTTTTGTATTTGCCCACGATATTTATTTGTTAATGTGCACCCAATAAGTTCTTGTGGAAAATCATAATGGAACCAATTTTGTGCTTCTTTAATCAACTTTACAGATCGAATACCCGTTTCTTCATAAAGTTCACGATATGCCGCATCTAATGGTTTTTCATCTTCATCAATCCCTCCTTGAGGAAGCTGCCAACGATGAGATATGTCAATATCTGCATCTGCATGAATGGGCATCATTAAACGACGCCCAACCCACACTTTCCCCTCATGATTAAAGACAACAATCCCAACACATTTGCGATACGGAAGAATCTTCAAATTAATATCTGCATCCATTTAATATTCCTCAAAATCGCAAGCTATAGATATCAATTCTCACTTTAACACATCCTTATTGGGATCTGGTGGAAATGCTGCATTTGCCATTTCACCTCGTAACAGTTTATAAGCCTCATTCAATTGAATATCATCTTTAGGGTCTTTGGGAACAAAAGCAGCTGAACCAGATCCTTTATTACTTTCTCGTTTTCCTTTGATATGTCCTTTTAATGCAGACTCACCAACTTTTACATCATAACCTTTATATTTTTCAGGGAGTGGTTGCTCTACAATAATATCAGGTGTGATCCCTGTTCCTTGAATAGAAGTGCCTGATGGCGTGTAATAAAGTGCTGTTGTTAAGCGTAAAGCCCCATTTTCACCCAAAGGAATAATTGTTTGAACAGATCCTTTACCAAAAGACTGCGTCCCTAAAATTGTTGCACGACGATGATCTTGCAATGCACCCGCAACAATTTCAGAAGCACTTGCTGAACCACCATTAATAAGAACAATGAGCGGTTTTCCATTGATGACATCCCCTGGCTTCGCATCAAATCTTGTCACATCACTCTTTTTGCGCCCACGAGTCGACACAATTTCACCTTTATTGAGAAAAGCACTCGAAACATTAACAGCTTGATCTAAAAGCCCACCCGGATTAAGCCGCAAATCAAGGACATAACCTTTTAGCTTATCTTCAGGAATTTTAGATTGGATATCTTTAATTGCCGCTAGAAGATTATTTAATGTCTGTTCAGAAAACTGGATAACTCTTAAATATCCAATATCACCTTCAACCCGATATTTCACCGCTTTTACTTTGATAATATCACGAACAATCTTCACTTCAAATGGCTTATCAACGCCAGAACGAATAATTGTTAAGGTAATTGGTGTTCCAGGAGCACCTCGCATCTTATTAACAGCTTCATTCAATGTTTGACCATTCGTTTGTACATCATCAATTTTTGAAATAAGGTCTCCTGCTAGAATACCTGCTTTTGAAGCGGGAGTATCATCCATTGGTGAAACAACTTTAATTAAGTTTTTTTCCATAGTGACCTCAATACCAAGACCTCCGAACTCTCCTTTCGTAGAATCCCGCATATCCTTGGCTTCTTCAGCATTCAAATAAGATGAATGAGGGTCCAGTGATGTGAGCATGCCATTGATAGCATTTTCAATAAGCTTTTTATCATCTGGAACTGTAACGTATTGCATACGCACACGCTCAAAAACATCGCCAAATATAGCTAGCTTTTTATATGCATTATCTTCATTATTCGCAGCAACAGACTGCACCATAATCATTGAACAGGCGCCGAGCAATACCCCAGCGACCAAAAGAATAACTTTACGAATCATTTTGGCTCCTTCTTATTTTTTCAGTCTGCCACCAAGGAGTTGGATTTACAGGTTTTCCCTGCTTTCTAAACTCAATGTAAAGCATTGGAGAAGTTTTTCCTATATCCAATGCAACACTGTTTGAAATAAATTGCATTTCCATTATACCCAGAGGCTCACCTGAAAGAACAAACTGCCCCTGTTTTACATTAATTCTCGACATTCCAGTAAGAATGATATGATAACCATTTCCAACATTGAGAATGATTAAATGTCCGTAAGAACGAAATGGCCCAGCAAAAGCAACAAAAGCATCCACAGGTGATATAACAACAGCTCCTGACTCTGTTTCTATCGTTTCACCAAAGCGCGTAATCTGCGAACTTTTGTTAGAGTGATGTATTCTTTTTCCTGAAACAGGAAAAAGTAAAGAACCTTTTCGGCTTTCAAAATTGGACTGTTCTAACAATTGCAAACTTTTCCGTACCTGTACTGATGCATCAGAGCTAAGTTTTGACTGACGGTCGAGCTCTAAAATCAATTCTTCTAAAGACTGCGCTTTTTTAGCAAGAGCAATATTTTTTTGTTGCTGTTCTGTAAGTTCTTTTTCTGATTTTTTTTGTAGTTTGTTTTTTTGGTCTAATAAAAGCTCTAGACGTTTTTGCTGCTCTGCTTGATTTTGCAGCTTTGTCTTTAATGCCTTATATTCCGTAGTAATGGAATTACTCAAATTGGTCAACTCCTTGAGTTTTTCTGTTAAATCTCGTGTTTTCTCTTGCATCTGAGGAATAACGGTACCTAATAAAACAGAACTACGTATAGAAGCCAACGCGTCCTCTGGCTGTATCATAAGAGCAGGAGGCGGATTCAATCCCATACGCTCCAAAATTGCAAGAACTTCCGCAAATTCAGCACGACGATTTTTTAAACTTTGATAGACTTGTACCCGCTTTTCTATCATTTTTTTAAGCTTTTCTTCCCTTTTAGCAATATCATCTGCTACTATACGTTCTTCTTTAGCCGCCTTTATGAGTGCATCACTCAAAACACGTTGATCTTTTTTTAAATGCTCAACTTGATGCATAAGAAAAGCAACACGCTCACGCGAAAGTGAAATATTTTGGCGAATTTCTCCTAATTCTTTATGGACTTCCGTACTCCTCATTGTATCTTCCGCATGCGATACAGAAAAGCAAAAAAATATACTCAAGAGCAGAATGACAAATATGACGCACTCCTCATATAAATATAGCATCTTTCTATGAAGAAGCTTTTTCATTTGCAAAAACCATGACACCTCATCGTATACATTAGAGATGCTTTAAATGGTGTCAGCTAAAACAATATTAATAAACATATAAATAAGTGCTAAAAATTGAACAAAAATATTAAAAACGATGATACGGATGATTATTTTCAATTGTTACAGCGCGGTAAAGTTGTTCTGTAAGAAGAATACGTGCAATTTGATGTGGCCACGTCATCAAACCAAAAGATAAAAGAAAATCAGCACGCTTCCTTATTTGTTCATTATGCCCATCAGGTCCTCCCAAAGCAATGACGACATCTCGAATGCCCTCATCACGATAACACCTCAATTTTTCAGAAAAAGAAATTGACGAAATCGATTCTCCACGCTCATCTAACACAATTAATCGACATTTTTCAGGTAAAAATTCAATAAGTTTTCTCCCCTCTTCCTCCATACGTTGATAAACTGTTTGAGCACGACTTTCTGGTATCTCTTGTAACTTTTTTAAATGAAAGCCTACATCTCCAGAAATTTTAGAAAAACGATCCAAATAATGCTGAACTAATTTTTGCTCCGCCCCACTTTTCATACGACCAACCGCAAAAATAGAAATTTGCATTTTAATGATCTCCGAAGAGAAGCAAAGCCGTATCGTTTAAATCCGGCGTCATCCATATTTTTTCTAAATTATAAAAAAGACGAATTTCTGGACGAAAAAGATGAACGATAATATCACCTGTATCAATCAATACCCAGTCACCTCCAGCAAGCCCTTCTACACGCGCAAGCCCCTGCCCACTATCTTTCCAAGTATGTAATAAATGATCAGCAACAGACGATACATGACGCTGCGAATTTGCTGAAGCTATGACCATATAATCAGCCAAAGATGACTTCCCTCGAATATCAATAGCAACAATATCTTCTGCTTTTGTATCTTCTAAACTCTTGAGAATAACTTCAAGACTCTCACTAACAGAAAAAACTTTTTTTTCTTTTGAAGGCATAATATCGTAAGAGTGTTTGTGTGCAATGTTTTTCAGATCAATATCCTTTCTTATCGTTGTGGAATCTAAAAAAGAGACTTCTCTAAAGAGAAGCAGAATCTTATGAAATGTTCAAGAAAAATCATTCTTCTTCAAACGAAGGTTTGTTGAAGATTGAAAAGATAAAGGTCCATGCAAATAAGTCCAAACTGGTGGCTTGATAAAAGGTAATCGCTTACTTTCTCTCTCATCCAAACGAAAACGGCGATAAATATGTGCCATAGGAGAGGAAAGTGCTGACCGATTGCCTAAAGGACGATCAATAATCGCAATAGGAAGCATAGAGACGATATCATGCCATCGATACCAATGATGTATCGTCGCAAAACTATCTGCCCCCATAATCCATACAAAATTTACGCCACTGTAATGAGTAAGAATATGAAAAATCGTATCTACCGATACTTTGCTCCCTATAGCTTTTTCAAAACCTGTTAAGCGAATTTTCGGATGGTCAATAAGTTTAAAACTTAATCGCATTCTCTCCTCTAAAGGGAGCAACTGTGTACAATCCTTTAAAGGATTGCCTGGACTAACCATCCACCATAACTGATCAAGATATAAACGCCGAATGGCAATTTTTGCAACAAGAAGATGCCCCGCATGCGGTGGATTAAAGGAACCACCAAAAAGACCCACAACATTAGATCTTTCAACATGTGGCATACAATTTTTCCATGGAAAAAATAGGCTTTTCAAACTCTAACCTGACCATTTCCTTTAACATGATATTGAAATGATGTTAGCTGTTCAACACCTATGGGACCACGTGCATGCATTTTTCCTGTTGCGATACCAATTTCCATTCCAAAACCAAATTCACCTCCATCAGCAAACTGTGTCGATGCATTGTGTAATAAAATAGCTGAATCTAAATGATTAAAAAAGATCTTCACCACTTCCAAATCCTCAGCAATAACCGATTCCGTATGTCCTGATGAATAACGCTTGATATGAGCAATAGCTCCCTCAACCCCCTCAACCGTTTTAACAGAAAGAATAGCATCAAGATATTCATGTGACCAATCTTCTTCAGAGGCTAATTTTACATCTGGCATAAGAAAAACAATATCTTCTGTGGCGCGAATTTCACATCCCTTCTCCTGTAAAGCAGTTAAAACAGGAAGAAACTTTTTTAATGCTTGGCTGTCAATGAGAACTGTCTCAACAGCACCGCATATCCCTGTTCGCCGCAGCTTTGCATTTAAAACAATATTGCGTGCCATATCTAAATCTGCCGATTTATCAATATAAATATGACAAAGTCCCTCCAAATGAGCAAAAATTGGAACACGTGCATCAGACTGAACGCGGGCAACAAGGCTCTTTCCACCACGTGGTACGATCACATCAATCGCTCCATCCAATCCTTTGAGCATTTCCCCAACGGCAGCACGATCTGTCATTCCAACCATTTGGATAGCATCTTTGGGTAAACCAGAGCGCTCTAAACCTTGTACCAAAGCTAAATGAAGCGCATGAGAAGAATGAAAGCTATCCGAACCACCGCGCAAAATCGCAGCATTACCTGCTTTTAAGCACAAAGCACTCGCATCAACTGTAACATTTGGACGACTTTCATAAATAATTCCAATCACACCAAGAGGTGTTCGTACACGACTTATATGAAGCCCATTTGGACGCGTCCATTCATCCATCACTTGCCCAACAGGATCAGATAAACGAGCAACTTGGCGAACACTGTCTATCATTGCACGTAAACGCAAATCATCTAATTTTAGCCGATCAATCATTGCAGCTTTCAAATTATTCTGAGCAGCATTCTCTAAATCTTGACAATTCGCCCGTAAAATTTCATCTGACTGAGCCTCTAGACTTAAAGCGATCATTTCTAATGCATTGTTCTTTTGCTCAGAAGAAGCAACGGCCAACGCTGCAGCGGCATAGCGTGCTTTTTGTCCCATATCTTTCATTTGTTCTTCTAAAGTCATCGTAACATCCACTCTGCCAAAACAATAAAAACAAAAGTAACTTTTTTAAACAGTATTGGTCAAGCAACGTACAATCATATCATTACGATGCACCATAGCAGAGCGCGCCTCATACCCAAGAATAGCTTCGATTTCTTCACTTTTATGTCCTATAATGCGTACAGCCTCATCTTTGTCATAGCTTACAAGTCCACGCGCAATCTCAACTCCATCTGTACCAACAATTGCAACCGTATCCCCACGCTGGAAATTTCCCTCAACGCCAATAACCCCTGCAGCTAATAATGATTTTCCTGATTCAAGAGCCCTAATGGCTCCTTGATCAATCGTCAAAACACCAGATGGATCTAAATGACCAGAAATCCATGTTTTCCAAGCATTGACAGATTTCTTACTTGCCGCAAAAAAACTCTTGCGTTCACCTTTGTCAATTGCAGCAAGGGGATTCATACGCTTGCCTGAGGTGATAATCATCGCCGTTCCAGCAGCATTAGCTATTTTTCCGGCTTCAAGCTTAGTCTTCATTCCTCCCCGTGAAAACTCTGAAGCAGCAACATCTGCCATTTTTTCGATATCATGCGTAATGGATGCAACAAAAGGTATAAATTCAGCCGTAGGATCACTATGGGGAGACTTTGTATAAAGACCATCAATATCGGATAAAAGTATTAAAAGATCTGCCCTCACCATTGTTGCCACACGTGCAGCTAAACGATCATTATCACCATAACGAATTTCAGTTGTTGCAACAGTATCATTCTCATTAATAACAGGCACAGCTCCCAAATATAAAAGCATCTCAATCGTTGCACGTGCATTGAGATAACGCCTTCGCTCCTCCGTATCAAATAAAGTGAGCAAAATTTGGCCTGTTTTGAGCCCATGTTGAGCAAGCGCATCACCATAGGTTTTTGCTAACTCAATTTGCCCTAAAGCAGCACATGCCTGGCTTTCTTCCAATTTCAAAGCCCCCTTAGGAAGCTGTAGCAATGTCCTTCCTAAAGCAATAGCACCTGAAGACACCAATAATATCTCTACGCCTTTTTTGTGCAATTCAACAACATCATTGATCAAGCTTTTAAGCCACTCAACCCGTAAACCTGCCTGAGGATCAACCAAAAGGGCAGATCCAATCTTGACCACAATACGTTTATAGTGTGTAAGTTTTTGCGATCCAACAGCCATCTCAATCAACCTTGCTATCCCCACTGATCTCCTCTTTGCGTGACATTTCAATAATATGTGCACCAGCACGCAGCATATTTTCTAAACCTTCGCGGCTAACCGCAGAAAACATCATAACAGGTTGATCCGTTACTTTTTGCAAAGCTTCCCGTTTAGCTTCACGCTCTTCAATCGTTAGCGTATCTATTTGGCTTAAAGCAACAATTTCAGTTTTATCACTTAGATTATTTCCATATGCCTCAAGTTCATGACGCACAATTTGATATGCTTTTGCAACATCTTCTTCTTGAGCAGAAATCAAATGAAGGAGGACACGACAACGTTCCACATGTCCTAAAAAACGGTCTCCAATTCCCACCCCTTCATGGGCTCCTTCGATTAACCCCGGAATATCAGCCAAAACAAATTCACGACCATCAATTCGTACAACACCAAGATGAGGATGTAGAGTGGTAAAAGGATAATCTGCAACTTTTGGTTTTGCAGCCGTTACAGAAGCTAAAAAAGTTGATTTTCCAGCATTGGGTAAACCAACAAGCCCCGCATCAGCAATTAACTTCAAACGAAGCCATATTGCACGCTCTTCTCCAGACAAACCTGGATTTGCACGACGCGGTGCCCGATTTGTCGATGTTGTAAAGTGAAGATTGCCAAAACCGCCATTCCCTCCTTTTGCAAGGCGATAGCGCTGTCCCACTTCCGTTAAATCACATATTAACGTTGTATTATCTTCTTCAAAAATTTGAGTCCCAACCGGAACTTTAAGGATGACATCATCACCCTTCTCACCCGTCATATTACGCCCCTTGCCATGTCCCCCTGTTTTTGCTTTAAAATGCTGTTGGTAGCGATAATCAATCAGCGTGTTAAGTCCATCAACAACAAGAGCCCAGACATCACCACCCCGTCCTCCATTCCCTCCATCAGGCCCCCCAAATTCTATGAATTTTTCACGGCGAAATGATACTGCTCCAGAACCTCCATTACCAGAACGAATATAAACTTTAGCTTGATCAAGAAATTTCATTGGAAACACTCACTGAGGAATCAATCTCTCTACCTCTATAGGCAATACATTAATTTTACCAGTTTTTCATCATTGATAACAGAAAAACTGTCACTATCGCTGATAACTCTTTGAGAAAAAAATCATCGCATTTAAATAGGTTAAGTAAAATTAAGTCTTCTTAAAAGAAGGTGCTATTCTTGTACTTTTGTTTTTCCCTTAAATTCAAGTGCTAGAAGATAAAGCTCTACTGATTCTGATCGGCTTGCGGGTGGTTTAACATGGTAAACTTTTTTAAAATGCTGTTTTAATCTTGCAAGAAGAGTGTTTTCTGCTCCCCCTTGAAAAGCCTTTGCTAAAAAATATCCCCCAGGCTTGAGAACCGAAAGAGCAAAATCAGCCGCAACTTCACATAAATAAATCGTTCTTAAATGATCCGTCTGACGATGACCTGTTGTTGGTGCTGCCATATCAGAAAGAACCACATCCGGTTTTGTCCCTAAAGTTTCAATTAATTTCTGCGGTGCATCTGTATGCAAAAAATCCATTTCCAACATGGCAACTCTAGGCAATGGATCAACATGTAAATAATCAATACCAACAACGCTAGGATCCTCATCACTTGACCCTACTATACGCTCAACCACCTGACACCAGCCTCCAGGTGCTGCTCCTAGATCAATAACCTTTTGGCCTTTTTTCAAAAACCTATAGCGCTCATTAATTTCAATGAGTTTATAAGCCGCACGCGAACGGTAACCATCTACTTTTGATTGATGGACATAAGGATCATTCAGATGCCTCTCTAACCATCGTCGTGATGAAGCTTTAATGGTTCCTGCTTTCTTTTTTACGCGCTGATATAATTCATGTGACCCTGAACCTCCATAGCCACCTCTCGGTGTTTTCGTTGTTTTTTTCATCGTTATTCATTGTCTCCATATTTAATTCTCTAACACTTGAAATCTCTGCTCTTTCTATGACGACACCATACTCCATCGCGTAACATTAGCTCTATCAAAATTCCTTCCCTTAATCCACGATCAGCAACTCTTAAACGCTGACTTGGCCAAACTTCCCGAATAACATCTAAAATTGCACAACCAGCTAAAACTAAATCTGCTCTCTCGCGTCCAATAAAAGGGCTTATGACACGTTTTTCTATATCCCATGATAATAGGCGTTGTGTCATAAGTGTAATGTCCGCATCATTCATCCAAATGCCATCCACTTTTTTCCTATCATAACGCTCTAAATTAAGATACATTCCTGCTAAAGTCGTAACCGTACCGGAGGTTCCCAAAAGATGAAACTTTGAACCTTGTGCTAACTCTCCTAATTTATGACGATCTGAAAAATTATTTAATAATCCTCGCACATAGCTTTTCATTTTTTCAAAATCGTCTAAGCTAATATCATTCCCTCCAAAACGTTCAGCAAGCGTAACAACACCAACAGGAAGAGAAGTCCAAGCGATAATTTGTCGAGCTAAACGAAAAGAACGCTTTTGAGAAACATCAAGTAGCACAATTTCTGATGATCCTCCTCCAATATCAAAAAGCACAATTGCGTCAGTATTTGGTTCAACAAGTGTACTACACCCTGTAACAGCAAAACGCGCTTCTGTTCGCCGATCAACAATTTCCAATTCAAGACCTGTCTCCTCCAAAACACGCTGAATAAAATGTCTACCATTTTCTGCAGAACGACAAGCTTCCGTTGCAATCAAGCGATAACGCTTAATATGCCTTTGTTTTAGCTTTAAATGACAAATCTTTAATGCTTCAATCGCACGATCCATAGCTTGTGTATTAAGAAAACCGTTATTTATTAAACCTTCTCCCAATCGTACAATACGAGAAAAAGCATCAACAACACGAAAATATCCAGGTTTACTGGGAGATGCGATAAGAAGACGACAATTATTTGTTCCGAGATCAAGTGCCGCATAAAGAGGTGGAGATTTTACTGAATGGAACCGTCGAAGAAAAGGTGCTTTGAGTTTTTTTGTTTTTTGAGCACCTATCATTATCTGATTATGAAACTCAAAAGCTGCCTCAGATTGAACAAAAACCTGTTTCTGTTCATAATGTTTTTTTCTCTGTTGTCTCTTTATATCAACAAGGACAGAGTATGCCTCTGTTCGTGACAATGCAGAAAGATTATTTGTATTACTACCGCACTGATCATACAACTGATCTGCTTTGGTATCGTATATTTCTCCTTGCTTTAACTCTTTTGAACCATAATTTAACGGGGTCATGTCCCTTATCCCTTGAGCGTCCCCCAATAAATAAACGCGAAAACTCTTCTGCTCATTCCTAAATAAAGCAATAATGCAGCATCAAATGATATATACAAGAAATCATTCTTTCTTTTTCTATCATTAAAATTTTCTACACTAACATCATTCAGTTTTTTGTATAATCTTTCGGTTGTTTCCGTGAAATCATGCATCTCTTTATGAACTTAAAACTATAAATTAATCGTTTACGTTCACATCAATTTTTATAAATTATGCTCTTTTCTTGATACCATTCACACGGAGCACACCTCTATTGTAACAAACCTACACTATCATACTATTTGCTGACTCTTAAGGTTACAACAACCTATACATTAGTACGGTTTATAAGAAAAAAATTTTTTTTGTTATCCACACACAAACCTCGTTTGTTATATGCAATGAAATGGCTTTGATTATGCTGGAATAAAAGTTCCGTAGTACTACAAAATGCAATTACAATAGCTGTTATTTCGTGAATACCAATAAAAACTATCGTTCAAAAAAACTCTAGAATTATAAATTTATCTGAAAAATATTAATGCTTAATCAGACCGCTTTAAAAATCCATTTTAAGCTTAAAAAAAGAATTTAGTCTACTCATTATTGTAAGGAATAAATCGAGTATTTCTAATCTTTTTTACTTTTAATAACTAACGAAATCATTCTTTAAGCATTATGGAAAACACTAACTTGATTTTCTATTACATATAAAGAACTTACTGTAACTTTATATTCAACTCTCACTCTTTCCAACAAATCACCTCGATATCATATTATATAAAACTTCTTACTTATTTGATCTTATAATTTACACTCAAAAATATAATACAACAATTTATGGAAAAATGACTCTTGTTAAAAATACTCGATGAATTCTAAGGACGGAAAGAATTAAGTGCTGCATTTAACCCTTTAAATGGTACAGTAAAAGAAAATACCTTACCTTCTTTAGTTTTATAGGAAATACGTACCTTATTGTTCTGCTCTATTTGTTTAGTCAAAACCGGCCCTACAGGTGATTGTGCCAAACAAACCGTTTCATTACATTGCGTATAATTAATAAGAACAGGTTTTTTAACACCTTTTACAAACATTTGAATCGGAACATTTATATCAGAATTTGGCAATGTTCGAAAAAGCATCACTGCTTGACCACTTGTCGTAGAAACAAGAGACCAACTAAAAATGGTATTTCCTTCTTGATCATGAACCGTCTGTGTCACATTACATATACCTTGCTTATGTTTAAGCTTTTGTTTTTCGTCACAAATCAAAGTCCAATCATAAAACTGCATAATAATTCGACGTGTTTCGCCAGGTTCTCCCTTAGGTATCGATAAGTGCGGTGGATGCACTGTATAAATATTATTGTTCTCGTTGGCAAAGCTTTCGCTCTTGCCTATTAAGGCAAGAGCAAACAGCAGAACCTTTACTAACATACTTCTCGTTTTTACAATAACAGCCATTTTTTCTATTATCATCTCAACCTCAGAGTAATTCCAGCGCCTATTCCCCAATGACCTCCAGCACTTGTCACAGATACATTCGAGCGAATATTTCCATCTTCAGATGTATAACCAGCACCAATAGCAAGTGCAGATTGACTGCGCCATAAACCACTCCCAAATGAAACACTTAAAGATCCTGGTATATCATAGTAACGTAAGTTGGACACCGCTAGACCAATAGCAGCAGCTTGTCTTGCTTCTTTCCGAACATCCTGAATAGCATAATTCAATGTCTCAAACTTCATATCCGTATAGGATTTCGACTCGTTAACACCATCATTGACAAGACCACTAACTTTCTCATCCGTATACTTATTGGCATCTTCAAGAACTATCTTCATCTGCTCTTCAGTATAATCATGCAACTGACCGCCATTAACAGCTTGCTGAGAACCTGTTTCAATCTTGCCTGCCGCTACATTGTCTATCATAACAGGTTCGCTGTCATTGCCTCCTACTAACGTAATGCTATTGGTCTTTTTCCCATCACTATCTTTGTCATAGTTAACAACGCCATCCGTTACGGCTACTTCAATATCTTTCACATGTTGATCTATCGTATCTACTTTGTCTTCAACCTCTTTTACCCTCTCATTCGTGCTCCAAAGCTGACCACCATTAACAACTTCTTGCGAGCCTTCTTCTATCTTACCATCCAATACATTCGTAATCTTACTCGACTTACCACCATGCTTCGCATCATACGCGCCTTCTTCTTCATTCCAATTCAAACCATTGCTCGCCACATTCTTCTCAACATCATGAATACGCTCGTTGATACTCGTCATACCATCACTGACACCATCAAAGGCTCCTGCTACATCATGATAGATCTTCTTTTCTGACGAACTACCATCAGAATTGAATTGCGCAACCTTGAATTCCGGAGCCCTCCATTCGCCACCTTCATAGCTAGCCCCTCCTCCTAAATACAGCGCTAGCGTCTGATTCAAGGAATAAAGCTGTGAACCATTCACGGCTTCCGTCGAGCCTTTAGAAAGTGTTCCAGCTTTCACGCCAGAGAGACTACGTGTATCACCATTCATGTTTGCAATTGTGATTGCACTACCCTCTTTTTCACCACCTATCTTGATTACCTTCGTAGCATCATCCTGCTTAACAAGACTATCTCCTACAACTTTATTAATCTCATTCTGAAGCTCTTTATGAATATTCGTGAATGAATCACCAACACCAGCAAAGGCAGACGCAACATCATCATAGCTCTGCTCTTCAACGGCACTACCATCTTCTTTGACGATCTTAACTTTGAAGCTTGGAGCACTCCATTGACCTTCCTTATATTCAGCGCCACCACCTAAATAAGTTGCAACTGTCTTATTCGTATCAAAAAGCTGAGAACCATTGACCGCTTCACTTGAGCTTGCAGAAACCTCTCCATTGGCAAGAAACTTAATTTTACTGTTGCCTTTCTCATCACCCTCTCCATGTGTTGCTACAAACGCCTTTTCAGAATCACTCCACAACAACGCATTCTGCTTAATATTTTCAGTAACCTCCGTGTTGTTTTGAGTAAACTCTTTTTGAAGATTCTCAAAAGATGTTCCTACACCAGCAAATGCTTCCGATACAGTATCATACTTCTTCTCTTCAACTTTAGTACCATCCTCATTAACGATCTTAACTTTGAAACTTGGAGCCGTCCAAGCGCCACCTGCATAACTAGCATCACCACCTAAAGACTGCGCAACACTGTTACCTAGAGCATATAGCTGATTTCCTGCTACAGCATCGCTTGAGCTAGCAGTAATATCACCATTTGCAAGTGATGTGATTTTGCTGTGTGTCTTCTCACCATCTTTTTCTCCATGCAAGGCGACAAAAGCACCTTCAGCCTTGCTCCATGATAAAGAATCTTGTGCAACTCCTTCTGAAACTTCCTTAATACGAGCGTTGATAGTGCTCATGCTGTCATTAATGTCATTAAAAGCACCTGCAACATTATTACTGCTCTTCTTATCACCTTTCGTACCATCATTGCTGAAAGTCTGAATTTGGAAATCCGGATCTTGCCATTCGCCTTTCTCATTATAACCAGCACCACCACCAAAATAGCCAGCAAACTGTTTTTGCAGATCATAAATCTGTCCACCGGTAATCGCATCACTCGAGCCTGATACTATAGAGCCAGCTGCAAGTGATGTAAGCTTGCTGTTCTCTTTATTGTCCCCATGCGTCGCTATAAACGCCTCTGCGTCCTTATTCCACAACAGCGCATCGCCTTGAACTTCCTGAGTAATATTCGTGATGTTTTCAGTAAGTTCATTAAACTTATTCGTTAGGTTATTATTCACATTCTTGAAATTCGTATCAATACCTTCAATGGCTAAACCAACATCACCATAGGATTTTTCTACTACCTCGCCTTTTGCATCAACACTGGATAATTTATAGGTTGGACCCGTGAAAGTACCATCTTTAAAGCTTGTACCTCCACCTAAGTATTTCGCAATATCCTGAGAAACCTTAGAAATCTGACCGCCATTAACCGCATCATGCGAATTCTCACTAATCTGACCTTCGGCAACATTATGCAAACCAACAGGTGCAGAACCCTTACCTTTACCCAAAGTCACACTCGCATAATTAGTGCTGCTATTATCATCACCTGTTTTATCATAGTGAACAACAGCCGATTCATCAGACTGAAGATTATTAGAAAGCTCCTTCAGACTTTTATCAAGCTGACCTTTGTTAACTGCTTCATTACCTCTCACGGCTTCTTTCACACCGGAAAGAATTCTATCCCCTTTGTCTTTATTTGCGATATTGATTTCACTGCCTTCTACTTCTGTACCAATATTGATAACTTTTGTCTTTTCATCCTGCTTCGCAAGGCTATCACTGACTACATTAGTTACATCATTATGAACATTCGTAATAGAACTTGCAACACCTGCAAGTGCTTCCGATACACTATTGTAAACCTTTTCCTCACCAGTGCTACCATCATCATTGACAGTTTTAAGTTTGAAGGTAGGTGCAACCCATTCTCCCTTTTCATTATAACCTGCTCCTCCACCAAAATACGTCGCAAATGTCTGATTCATTGAATAAAGTTGGTTGCCAGTGATCGCTTCTGTTGAACCTTTAGAAATTTCTCCATCTAAAAGAAACTTCAATTTGCTATTGTTTCTGTCCTTACCTTCCCCATGAAGAGCTACAAAGGCGTTATCACCATTGCTCCACGATAAAGAATCTTGCGCAACACCTTCAGAAACTTCCTTAATCCTCTGATTGACATTCTTGATATTTGTATCAAGTCCTTCAAAAGCTGAACCAACATTGGTAAAAGGTTTGGCTGTTATCTTA